>JAJTHV010000179.1 GCA_021300095.1 Flammeovirgaceae bacterium
CCCCGGCATTGACCATATGAGTGCCATGCAGGTTATCGATCGCATCAAGCAAGAAGGCGGCAAGCTGATTTCGTTCGAATCGTTTACCGGAGGATTGATTGCTCCTACAACGGATATTGATAATCCGTGGAGGTATAAATTTACCTGGAATCCGCGCAATGTGGTAATGGCCGGACAAGGCACTGCCAAGTTTTTGCAGGGTGGCCGATGGAAGTACATACCGTATCAACAATTGTTTAAAAGAACTACTTCTGTGTCGGTGCCCGGCTATGGCGAATACGAAGGGTATGCTAATCGCGACTCATTGAAGTATTTGAATACCTACGGTTTGCAAGGCATACAAACCATGCTGCGGGGTACACTGCGAAACAAAGGATATTGCAGTGCATGGAATGTGTTGGTGCAACTGGGCTGCTGCGATGATACCTATGTGCTTGAAAACATAGGTAAGTTGACGCATCGTGATTTCATCACCTTGTTTCTGGAAGAATCCACACAGCCTGCCGAAGAATTAGTTTGCCAACTATTTGGCTTGGATGCGAAAGGCGAGGAGATGAAGCGACTGATGTGGAGCGGATTTTTTGCGGATGAGAAAATCGGACTCGATCAGGGCACCCCGGCACAAGTAGTAGAGCACATTTTGCAGAAGCGCTGGAAGTTGCAGCGGGGCGATCAAGATTTTATTGTGATGTGGCACCGCTTTGGTTTTGAAACGCACGGTCGCGGCAAACGCGAAATTCAGGCGTACCTTACCTGCACGGGCCAAGACGAAAACAATACCGCCATGGCGCAGACCGTAGGTTTGCCATTGGCCATTGCCACCAAATTACTCTTGCAAGGAAAAATAAAAAGTCGCGGAGTGGTGATACCGGTGATACCCGAATTTTATAACCCAATTTTAGAAGAGTTGGGGCAATTGCAGATTAAACTGCACGAGGTGGAGAAGGCTGGATAAGATCCCACCAGTTTCCGTACAGATCGGCAAACACCGCCACCGTTCCGTAAGGCTCCTGCGAGGGAGGCCGCACAATGGTGATGCCTTTATCTAACAAATTTTGATAGTCGGACTCGAACTGATCGGTGTGCAGAAATAAAAACACGCGTCCACCGGTTTGATTACCCACACGAGATGATTGTTCGTCATTGGCGGCCTGCGCCAACAACAGATTGCAGCCCGCAGAACCGGGCGGAGCCACCACCACCCACCGTTTGGTTTCACTTTGAGGGGTATCTTCTACCAACCGAAAGTTTAGTTTGTCGACATAGAAGCGAATGGCCTCGTCATAATTGCGAACGACCAAGCTGATGAGTGCGAGTTGCTGATTTCCTGCCATAATACATTGAGTTTGCGGCTGCGGGCGTGTTGCGCGACCGGTGACCGAATTGCAAAGATGCAGGATTTGGTTTGAATAGATGAGTGAGAGGTAGATTCAGATAAAGGAAGGTTGCCGGCAAGCCATCGGAGTGTATCTTCTGCTCCTGCAGAATTTTGAATGAGCCCCCCGAACTATGTTCCAGCGGTTTCGAGCAGGGTCTTTAGGCAGAGAATCTTATTTTTCGATGTTCCGAACCATGAATTAGAGGATGAAAAAGCCTGTTTTTTCCTTACGGGAAGCCAATGGGGGCATTTTTAGCGTGTTTGGAATGATGCGTGCGGAGGCACGGGCCATTTTGGAGTACGCATGAATTATTTAGGAGTACGCACGCGCCTTTCAGGCGAAGGCACGGATGATCCGGGCGAAGGCACGCGTCATCGGTGCGAAGGCCCCGACAAAAGATTAGAGGTATTTTGCCACTCGTGCATAGGCACAGCTTATCCGTGCGAAGGCACGTGGCATGTTGGCGAAGGCACGCATTGGTTTGGCGGAGGCACGCATCATTTTGGAGTAGGCACGCGGCATTGGTGCGGAGGTAGGGGTGGAGGTTTTATCGTCAACTTTCTAATAGATTGATCAATAACTTAGAGGTGACTATTACCAGCAGGCTACATCGGATAATTCGTATTTTTGGTGTTAATGAAAATGAATGAGTAATGGATATAAAATACCTGAAAGGCGATGCGACTCAACCGGTAGGAAACAGCAACAGAATTATCGTGCACGTGTGCAATGATATTGGAGGTTGGGGTAAAGGATTCGTAGTGGCCGTTTCGAAAAGATGGAAAGAACCCGAAATTCAATTTCGCAATTGGGCTAAAAGCGGTGAAAAGTTTGAGTTGGGTGAAGTTCAGTTTGTTCAAGTCGAACCAACTCTTTGGGTGGCGAACCTGATTGGTCAGCATGATATTAAAAGGAAAGGACAGGATGGTGTGCCGCCCGTGCGCTATGATGCAATTCGGGCGGGGATCAGCAAGGTGAGTATTTTTGCTAGAGAGATCAATGCAGCCGTTCATATGCCTCGTATCGGATGTGGCCTGGCCGGTGGCAAATGGGATCAAGTTGAGCCAATACTTCAACATGAGTTAACCGCTGCTGGTGTAGAGACTTTTGTATATGATTTTGATTGAACAACACCATTATTGAATTAAACATAGAAACAGATCATATGAAATTTACCCAACTCTTTTTGAAAGCGAAACATTGGCAATTGTTTTTGCCTTTGTTTGGAGTGCCGATGATTTTTTATTTTATCATGATGGCGAGCATCGTCATGACCATAGCAAATCAAACTGAACCCGATCCATTGCTGATATTCGATTATTTTAAGGGCATCTCTAAAAACCCGTTTTAAATTTTTTCACTTCCTAGTTTATCGAATTTGTTCTTTGCAATCTTAAAAAATAGTGATTAAGGGCTCTTTTGACTTTTTCTTTTCACCCTTGGCAGGATGATGATTGACCA
>JAJTHV010000075.1 GCA_021300095.1 Flammeovirgaceae bacterium
GTAATTCAGGCGTGTTTGCCGAAGCTAAAAAATGCTGCCCAACCATCGATCGTTTTGTTTTCTACTGTTGCCGTGCAAACCGGATTTAATTTCCATTCGCTAGTAGCTGCTTCGAAAGGAGCAGTAGAAGGTTTTACCAAAGCACTCGCTGCTGAACTCGCTCCCAAGGTGCGGGTGAACTGCATTGCTCCTTCTATCACCGATACACCTTTGGCCGCAGCATTGCTCAGCACCGATGAGAAAAAAGAAGCCAACGCGCAGCGGCATCCGTTGAAAAAAATTGGCAAGCCCGAAGACCTTGCCAACCTCGCATCTTTCCTCCTTTCGGAAAAATCAAGTTGGATAACTGGTCAAATACTGCATGCTGATGGGGGTATGTCGAGTTTGAAAGTGTAGAGATGCAGCGGCCCTGGAATCTGATCAATCTTCCTGTTTACAGTCTGGCTACCTACAGCAACGAGACGGTGAACATGAACATTTGCACCTACGTATCGGCTGTGAGCATGAAACCCAAGCGATACATCATTGCTGTTGATCATCTCACGCACACCTACCAGAACTTAATCAAACACCCACATGCAGTTTTGCAATTGTTGGGTAAAGATCATTGGTCGCTCATCAATACATTGGGCAAGAAAAGCGGCAAGAACTACTCAAAAGAAAGCTACCTGGAAAAGAAAAAATTACTGACGGGCTGGCAATCGAAAAAAGTGTTGGCGAATTGTGCTGGCTGGGTAGAACTGAATGTGCTGAGTTACCACGATGTGGGTGATCACATGTTGTTTGTGATGGACGTGCAGCAATTTAAAACCAATCACACACACGTCTTGATGCTGGATGACTTACGGAAAAAGAAACTCATACGGATTTAGCGAACCCGCTATGCCTAAAAAGCAACACCTTCCTACCAAAACGTGTACCGTGTGCGGGCGACCTTTTTCGTGGCGCAAGAAATGGGAGAAAGTATGGGAGGATGTAAAATATTGTAGCGACAAGTGCCGCATGAACAAATCCAAAAAATAACATGACCGCAGTCCTCCTTCTTTTTCCGCACCAACTTTTTCAGGAATTGCCTGCAGCTACTCAAAAGCTGCCTGTTATTCTGGTGGAAGAATTTCTTTTCTTTAAACAATACCGATTTCATAAACAGAAGCTGGTATTCCATCGCACCAGTATGAAAGCCTATCAGGATTCGCTGGAAGCTAAAGGAGTGCGCGTGCAATACATCGAGGCTACGCAAGAAGTAAGTGACGTTCAATTACTGATTCCGCATCTGCGAAAGCAAGGAATTAAGGAACTGCATTACGTTGATGTGACTGACAACTGGCTAGAGAAACGTATTCGCAAACTCGCTAAAGAAACCGGGATCGAACTTATAAAACATCCCTCTCCACTATTTCTTTTGAATAAAGAACAGGTAGATGCCTACTTCACGGGAAAGAAGAAATATTTTCAAACCGACTTTTACACTCAACAGCGCAAGCGGTTCCAAATTTTGGTAGATCGCGACCAACAGCCGGTGGGTGGTAAATGGTCGTTTGATGCAGAGAATCGCCTTAAATATCCGAAAGAAAAAAAGGCACCTGAAGTTTCATTTCCCACCGCCAACACCCATTGGAAAGAAGCAACAGCTTATGTGGAAAAACATTTTTCTTCTAACTACGGATCCATCAATGACCAGTTCATCTACCCAACCACTCCTTCCGAAAGTGAAGCATGGCTCCAACAGTTTTTGAAAAAACGGTTTGAATCATTTGGTGAGTATGAAGATGCTTTGGTGACTTCTGAATCAATTTTACATCATAGCGTGCTCACGCCCATGCTCAACGTAGGATTGCTCACGCCTCGTCAAATTGTAGATCAAGCCATTGCATATGCGAATAAGAAAGACATTCCTCTCAATTCATTAGAAGGTTTTATTCGGCAAGTAATTGGTTGGCGCGAGTTCATTCGTGGGGTGTATGAACACAAAGGCACCTATGAACGCACTAAAAACTATTGGAAGTTTACACGCAAAATTCCGGCTTCATTTTGGAATGGCACCACCGGCATAGCTCCAATCGACAGCACCATTCGCAAAGTGTTAGACACAGGTTATTGTCATCACATTGAAAGGTTAATGGTGCTCGGCAATTTTATGTTGCTCTGCGAATTTGATCCGGATGAGGTATATCAATGGTTCATGGAATTGTTCATCGATGCCTACGATTGGGTGATGGTGCCAAATGTGTATGGCATGAGTCAGTTTGCCGATGGCGGATGGATGGCTACGAAGCCCTACATCAGCGGAAGTAATTATCTCATGAAGATGAGCGATTACCCCAAGGGAGATTGGCAACCGGTTTGGGATGGACTGTTCTGGCGCTTTATGCACCTACACCGAGATTTCTTCCTGAAAAATCCACGGCTCGGTATGCTTGTAAAAACGTTTGATAAAATGTCTGAAGAAAAACGAAGCAATCACTTACTGATTGCAGATAAGTTTTTAACAGGATTGGAAAATTGAAATCGTGAAGAGTTTCTAGTGCATTTGTCCAGAACGCATTCCACCTGCGTATTTTAATGGGAAAACTCCTCCTCGGAGCTTTCCTATTAAAACACACACAATTATGCGGGCATGATCACCTTGTTGATAACATGAATAACTCCATTATCAGTCTCCACGTCAGCCGCTACTACTTCAGCATTGTTAATCAAAACTTTACCATCTTTCAAATGAATGGTGATTTCAGCTCCATTTACTGTCTTCGCTTTCATACCATCTGTCAAATCGGTTGACATTACTTTTCCAGGTACCACGTGATAGGTAAGGATACCTTGAAGCTTTGCTTTGTTCGCTGGCTCGACTAATGATTCTACAGTGCCAGCGGGCAATGCAGCAAATGCTTCGTCCAATGGTGCGAAAACTGTAAACGGGCCTTTACCCGATAAAGTCTCTACTAACTCTGCAGCTGTCACCGCAGCTACTAATGTTTTGAATGATCCATGATTGACTGCTGTTTCTACAATATTCATAATATGTTTTTTTAGTTGAGACTCTATAAGAAGGTTACAGCCAAATTGTTCAACTAAATAGATTAACAAACCATTATCAGAATAAAATGCGATCAGCAGATTAAATAATATTCGATTGATCAGGTATTTTAAATTGTTGTGATGATCTGTAATTAGCGTCCAGTAGCACTTTCTCATTTCTTGAATGCGAATCGTAACATCATTCATTCGAGAATGTTCATTCAAATAAATATTTAAAACTTTTAATCTGTCAAACAAACCATTCATCTGAGTGTTACTACAGAAAACAAAATCAAAAAATATGAAAAAAATATTCTTTAGCTTACTTGTGTTGACAAGTTCAATTTCGGCTTTCAGTCAAACAAAAGATGTTGTAGACATCGCTATCAGTTCAACAGACCATACCACTTTAGTCGCTGCTGTAAAAGCCGCTGATTTGGTAGCAACATTAAAGGGTGCAGGTCCTTTCACTGTGTTCGCCCCAACCAACGCAGCTTTCGACAAACTTCCGTCAGGAACAGTAACAAATTTGTTAAAACCTGAGAACAAAGCTCAATTGGCGAAGATATTGACATACCACGTAGTGGCAGGTAATCTCGATGCAGCTGCGGTTATTGCTGCTATTAAGGCCGGAAAAGGCAAGGCAGTTGTAACAACAGTAAGTGGTGGCAAGTTGACTGCGTCTTTGGACAAAGACAAAGTAATGTTAACTGATGAATCAGGTAAGACTGCTTATGTTGTAGCCGCTGATTTAAAGGGAAGTAATGGAGTTGTACACGTTATTGATAGTGTAGTACTTCCAAAATAATTCTTTCAAACTCTAGTAAATGGTGTTTCCGGCAACGGGGACGCCATTTTTTATTAGTCTTCCTTTATAAAATCGAGAATAATTTTATCCCTTCGAGTTAATCAAGTATGCAGCACTTTTCTAATACCACTATCGCTAGCTGGGAGCGATTTTACCGAGCTAACTTTATCAACAGTATCACTGGATTTAAATCGGCAAGCCTAATTGGAACCGTCAATACCAAAGGGCAAACCAATCTTGCCATTTTCAGCAGCATTGTTCATTTGGGATCTGATCCTGCACTGATCGGATTTATCAATCGACCTGTGCAAGCAGCACCTCACACAATCGCCAACATTCAGTCCACAGGGAATTATACGCTCAATCACATTCATCCTTCTTTTCTCGAGCTGGCACATCAAACCAGTGCAAAGTATCCGGAAGAAGTCAGTGAGTTTGATGAGTTAGGTCTCACGCCTGAATTTTTAGATGCATCGCCAGCACCGTTCGTAAAGGAAAGCAAAGTGAAGTTCGCGCTAACGTTGGAAGAGATCATTCCCATTAAATTAAATAATACCTTTCTGGTAATTGGCCAACTACAGCATGTTCAACTGGAAGAAAACATCCTATTGCCGGATGGCTTTCTGGAACTGACGCAGGCTTCTTCGATTTGCAGTAACGGCATTGATGCCTACTATGCTACACAATTGATTGACCGCTATGAATATGCAAAGCCCGGTGTGAGTCCGAAAAAATTAGTGAAGTAAATTCAGACGGCAGCAAACTTCTTCTTTAACAATGCGTGTTGTGCCAGCATTTTTTGATAACTATCCGGTTGTGGTGCGAGTAGGTTTTGCACCGATTTAAAAGTACTGACGGAAGCCGCCAGCTTGTCGCGTAATGGATTGCTTGGTATTCCAATGTATTCAGCCACTTCATTACCTAAGTAAAATCGAATTTGGGATGGCACCAGATCGGCTTGCTCGGGTGGCACACTCACTTTGTAATAGTCCAATAATTCTCTGGTGAGTGTGATTCCTTCTTCTGTCTTTTTGAAGTTTCTTTTCTGAATGGTGTTTGCCAACTGACGAGCTTCCTGAAATGAGGAAGGCAACAGTGCATCGTCAATATGCATCTGATAGCCAATGTATCGCCACACAAAAATAAAATCTTCCTTCTCTCTAGGTGATAGAACGTAACCCGACTGCTGCATACCCAATAAGATTACATAACTAAATGCCAGATTTGTTCCCGCCATATCTTCTTGATTGATAGGAAGCCCCCAATCCATCGTCCATGTGGGATGCTTGCGAATATAATAGCGAGACAAGGCATGAATGAGTCGGACTTTATTGATGTGAATGTGGCCCGTACTTTCTTCAACGAGCGATCCAGGAGTTAGCACGTCAATCACAAAGGATGCTGTGTCCATCAATCGCTTGCCGGGTGCATTCCGCATTTTATCAGACAAATAGAGTGCTTTGTTTCCGGGAGATGCCGCATAACAATAAGGTAGCGACATCGCGCCTAACAAAGCCATCATCTCAAGCGCATAATTCTTAAACAAAATCTGTCCACGTTGTATTCTTTTTCCATCGAACCAAGACGGTTTTGCTTTTGACGAAAGTAGAAAATGCCTTATGTCTGAATCAGATTGAAGTTCTATTTCGCTCGCATCCAATTTGAAGAACGCATACAATTCCGGTTGACGTTGGTCCGCAAATATTTTTGCTATCAACTCATCGGCATCATTATCTCCAATTAAGCGCTGTGCATCTAAATAGTTTCCGGTAACTAGCATGAGCAATTTTCTCTAAAGTGATTAACAAGTCAACATCTGAAGTGTTCAAAGTTTTAACGCCTCGTGTATTAACATTGTAAATTTCCACGGCAAAGGAATAAAAAAGCATTCTGCTCTTTGTTTAATCCTTTTGTACAATAATCACATTCTTCTCTACACTTCACTATTACAATCTTTTTACTCTGTTAGAGAACAGCCAACACTTTCGAAGTGGCAATACCCTTTCTTGATTCTTGTTTAAAAGAAGACAATGATTTCGCGAAAGCAATAAACACTTCAAAAGTATTTGAAAAAAAATTTCACGCGATTGAAACAACCATCATCGCCCCTTGTTGAACTATCAATTTAAATCCTTAAACACAATCTATATGATTACATTATTAACCGATATCGTGAAAATCCCGGTGGATGATCCGATTGCATTCACATTCTTTACTGGCTATATGGCCATGTTGGCAGCAGCCGTTTTCTTCTTTATGGAGAGAAGCAGCGTAGATGGAAAATGGAAACTGTCTTTGCTTGTGTCCGGACTCATTACCGGAATTGCTGCCGTGCACTATTACTATATGCGCGATTATTATCTGGCAACCGGACAAACACCAACAGCACTTCGTTACATTGACTGGACACTTACTGTACCGTTAATGTGCGTTGAATTTTATTTACTGACGAAAGCAGCCGGTGCAAAAATCTCATTGCTATGGAAATTGATCATTGCATCTGTTTGGATGTTGGTGACCGGTTACATTGGCGAAGCATTCACGGATGGATCATCAGGTCATAGCGTGCTATGGGGCGTTCTTTCCACCATTGGGTACATCTATATTTTATATACAGCCTGGATTGGTGAGGTTGCTCAATTGGCAAAAAAATCAGGTGATCCTGTGGTGATTCGCGGAATTCAAATTTTAGCTTGGTTCGTATTAGTAGGATGGGCCGTCTATCCGATTGGGTATATGTGTATGCCTGGAGGATGGTTGAATACAGGACTGGGTTGGAGTGCTTCGAATGTCGATTTGTTTTACAACATTGCTGATGCTATTAACAAAATAGGTTTTGGTTTGGTAGTGTATAGCATTGCAGTTTCCAGCAAATCCGCTGCGAAAGCATAGTTAAATTTTGAATACAGAAGGGAAGCCGCAGTTGTCGGCTCCCTTTATTTTTATTTGTGAGAGAGCTCCATTACTGGTTATTCGTCAAGCATCAAAAATGATGTACATCCGCTCACCCTTATTTCAGATTCAGATTATTGTGCAACTCATGTTGACGTTTGCCTTTGCACTTATACCTATGAGTATATCGTTACAGGCTGTTCTTTGCGGAATCATGCTTTGTATTGTAGGCATACCACACGGAGCGAATGATCATTTATTCCGCTCCGATAAATCACTCGTAGGAAGTTTTTATTTCATAGCCATTTATGTGGGAGCCATCTTTCTCTTCTTTGCACTTTGGTGGAAAGTTCCGGTGGTCGCTTTTGTGCTCTTCTTTATTATCTCATTTCATCACTTTGGTCAATCTAATTTTGAAAATAAAACCGCCACCTACCTACCTTCATTATTCTGGGGTGTCTGGATTTTAGTTTTTCCGGTACTTCTTCACTGGGAAGAAGCGATTCAGATTTTTTCGGAGATGCTCTCTTATAATAAGCACTCACTCCCCATTCCATTTCCTGTACAAGACACACCACTTCAAATAAATGGATCGCTACTTGTCATACTTATGGTCGCTTCCATTTACTTAATCAGTCTCTTTTACTTTGAACGAGAAAACTTCACTTATTATCTCATACAGTTTGTGGTAGTTACACTCTGGTATATTTTCACACCTTTACTCTCCGGATTTATTGTTGTTTTTTGTCTCTGGCATTCATTACAATCTCTTCGACATCAGGCTCTCTATTTTAAGCAATCGGCTCAAGGAACGTTCCTGAGATTTTTTAAGGCGCTTCTGCCCTTTAGTGCGGTTGCCTTGCTTTCTTTCGGGATCTATCTTTACTTCCGGGCGTTTAACATAGCCGAAGCATTTATTTTACTGTCGCTGATCACGCTGCCTCACGTAATCGTGATGCATCGGCTTTACGGAGAAACCTATCAATATCCCGGCATTGAAAGAGGCTAGAATTTTTTTCATTAATTTTGATCGATTCATTTTTATGTCATCAAAAATCGAAACAAAGAAAGTACTCACCACCGAAGACATTGATCGCATCATTCAAATGGCGTGGGAAGACCGCACACCTTTTGAAGCAATCGAAATACAATTTGGGTTGCCGGAGAAAGAGGTGATTCGATTGATGCGGCAGCAAATGAAACCAAATAGCTTTGCAATGTGGCGAAAACGTACCCACGGGCGCAGCACCAAACACGCAGCCAAACGCTCGGAAGAAGTTGATCGCTTCAAGTGTACCCTTCAACGAGTAATTACCTATAACAAAATCAGTAAGCGGTGAGCGATTCACTCTCCCCCGTTTTTCCTACAGACTACCAATCGATTCTGGCCCGCATCGATCAGGTCAATCCACTTTTGTATGGGCGCACACGTAATTTTCTAAACGGAGCCGTCACCTATCTCTCGCCTTACATTTCGCGCGGTGTCATTAGTGTGAAGCAAGTACAACAACATGTTCTTAAAAGAGGTTATCCTCTAGAAGCAATTGAAAAGTTCTTGCAAGAGTTGGCGTGGCGCGAATATTTTCAACGCATCTGGCAAGTGAAAGGAGACTTGCTCATGCACGATTTAAAACAACCTCAGTCGGAGGTGGCACATCGTGAACTCATCGCATCCTTGGCCAACGCTCGCACCGGCATTCAAGCGATTGACACTGCCATTCAACAATGGTATGATACCGGATACCTGCACAACCACATGCGTATGTATATCGCGAGTTTGATGTGCAACATTGGAAAAGCGTATTGGCACATGCCCTCGCGATGGATGTATTATCATTTATTAGATGGCGATGTCGCGAGCAACTCCTGCAGTTGGCAATGGGTAGCCGGAGCTTTCTCCTCCAAAAAATATTACTGCAATCAGGAAAATATCAACCGATTTACTACTTCTTTTCAACAAGGCACATTTTTAGACACACCTACCGAACTACTTGCCTCCTTGAAAATTCCCAACGAATTATCAGAAACTATCCAATGGCAAGGAACCACTCCACTTCCGCAAAAGCAGGAAATTCAAATTGATTGGCAAAAGCCAACCTTACTCTACAATAGTTACAATCTGGATCCGCTTTGGAGAAAAGACGAAGATGTGAATCGCGTTTTGTTGTTAGAACCTTCGCATTTCGAAAAATTCCCGGTGAGCGAAAAGGTGATAAACTTTGTTTTGGCATTGAGCCAAAATATTTCTTCCATTCAAGTTTACGTGGGTGAAGTAGATGATCTTGTGCAGCTTAATACAACAACTTCAGAAGTATCACAAAATTTTATCTCTAAAGAACATCCGGCTTTTACGCATTATCCGGGACAGAAAGATATACGCGATTGGATTTATCCGACCGTGACGGGGTATCACTCTTCGTTTTTTGCCTTCTGGAAAAAGTGTTCTAAAGAAATCACAACACCCGACTTATTTTCAGGAGAATGAATTACTCAAAACGCACGGTCACGTTTCCTTTGCCGAGCGCTTCTGATAGCTGAGCAGGTTGATCGATAGCTCCGATACGAGTGTAGCTATATGTGGTTGGAAATGTTTTGTAAAAGATAACGAGTGTATTGTCACCCCACATCAGAATGTCACCCGATTTGATTGTTACGGGATTGGTTGCATCGGTCGGTAAAGCCACCGGCAATTCTGCATACTTTTCATTTCGATTTAATTCAATCATGTTAACAGTTAAAGGCAACAGCTTCTGAAATGCATGAGTAGTGGGATGATCATGCAGCGAGGCTGCAAATCTTCTTTCTCCGATTATAACATCTATCTTGAGCGCCATCGTAGGTCATATTAACACCACTAACTTACGACTATTCTGTCTAAGTATTTCTATTATATCACACTCACCACCTGAACAATACCATTCGATTGGTGTTAGGTAAAGTATCATTCTTCATTACATATGAAAATCTTACTTACAGGCTCCACGGGGTATATTGGACGCAGGCTATTACCCGTATTGGTAGCTGCAGGGCATCAAGTGGTATGCCTCGTACGCGATCAGCGCAGATTTGATTGGGAAGATTTTACAGCTGATTTTCTTCAACAAGTAACCGTCATTGAAGGCGACTTAAATCAAAATAGCAATTTTCCTTCTCTACCTTCAGATATTGACGCTGCGTATTACTTAGTGCATTCGATGAGTTCTTCCAATCCGGATTTCACTTCACTGGAATCCGAATCCGCTAGAAACTTTGTATCTCTTGTCAATCAAACGCAGGCAAAGCAAATCATTTACCTGAGTGGCATTGTGAACGATGAAGATCTCTCCGATCACTTGCTCTCACGAAAAAATGTAGAAGACATACTCGCTACTGCCAAAGCCCCGGTTACTGTTCTGCGCGCTGCCATCATCATCGGCTCCGGCAGCGCTTCATTTGAAATCATCCGCGACCTCGTGGAGAAACTTCCGGTGATGATTGCTCCGAAGTGGTTAAAGACGCGTTGCCAGCCCATTGGCATTCGCAACGTGATCGAATATCTACATGGTGTCTTGCACAAGCCAGAGACCTACGGCCAAACATTTGATATCGGTGGCACGGAGATTCTCACCTACAATCAGATGCTTTATGGCTTTGCCCGCATGCGTGGATTGAAGCGTTGGATCATTACGATTCCTTTGCTCACACCTAAACTATCTTCATTATGGTTGGTGTTTGTAACATCTACCACATACTCGCTGGCTCGCAGTCTGGTGAACAGCATGAAGAACGAGGTGATTTGTCATGATCAACGTATTCGCGCGATTGTGCCTACCCGTTTGCTCAGTTATGAAGAAGCACTTCAATTAGCGTTTGATAAAATCAGTCAGAAGAATGTAGTGTCGAGTTGGAAAGATTCCATTTCGCTCAGCACAATGGATAGAAATTTTCTCAACAACACATTTGTGCCGGAGCATGGTGTATTCACCGATCATCGCCAAATAGAATTTACCAAAAACCGCACGCAGGTAATCGAAAACATCTGGAGAATCGGTGGCAACAAAGGTTGGTATTTTGGAAACTGGATGTGGCGTATCCGAGGTATTATGGATAAAATGGTTGGAGGCGTGGGCTTGCGCAGAGGGCGCAGAAGCGATACGGATTTAAAAGCCGGAGATGCACTCGACTTCTGGCGCGTATTGGTGGCCGACAAACCCAATGGTCGATTGCTTTTGTATGCCGAAATGAAATTACCCGGAGAAGCGTGGTTAGAATTTAAAGTAAAGCAAAACGGTGATAAACACGTGTTGGTGCAAACCGCCACCTATCGTCCGCTGGGTTTGTGGGGGCGATTGTATTGGTATTCGGTGTTGCCGTTTCACGGACTCATCTTCCCGAAGATGGCGCAGCGAATTGTGATGAATCAATAATTCGTTTTTGCCACAAAAGCACTAAGGCACTAAAAATACTACTACTCTAAAATCAATTCCAATTCAAGTATTTCGTAAGCTCAGGTCGTGTTAGCAAATCAGAAAGAAATTGTTTCTCACGAGAGCCTGTTTGATAGGGGTGATTCTGATACAATTTCTCTTTCAGCTCCAGCGCTACCTTTATATCGTCATCACAAAAACGATTCGCTACATCTTTCACGCGTTGGGTGTAGCGCGTGTTGAACTGCAGTTTTTCTTTGTTCACCAAACCTTGGTCAATCCACAAGCGCGTCTTCTTCGGGCAGCGGCATGGATTGGCAGGATTCATCAATCCACAGCGATTATGAATAAACTGTTGCAACTCCCTGCGCGTGCGCGACAATCGTTGCCGAAAGTTATCTTGAGAAATGGAAAGCAACTCCGCTCCTACAGTATGATCCATTTCAAACACTTCGCCTAAAATATAAATCAGACGCTGCTCGCGTGTGAGGCACATCAGCATACCGGTAGTACACATCAATCGGGTTTCTTCGACTTCTTCTTCGCTGATACCGATGGTTTCTTCTTCACTTATATTTTCGAGGGCAGTTGTATTTCCAACCAGCGAAGAAAACTGCACATACACATCTTCCATCTTTCTGCGCTTCATGTCTAGGAAATGATTCACTACAATTCGATAGAGCCAAGTACGAAATGAACTAGCGCCTTTAAATTGAGATAAGTGTGTGATGACTTTCACCAGCGCATCTTGGGTAATATCTTCTGCATCCGAAGGATCTACTACCAATTTGAGCGCTACATTGTACACAAATGTATAGTGACGCTGAATCAACTTCTCTAATGAATTCTTGTTTCCCAACACAGCCTCTTCGGCCAATTGCTGGTCGTCTTGATTACCGCGAACGTCTGACAGATTCATATAGCTAAAGTTACAATTTCCTTACCTCAATTTATCGATCAGCACCGGAGTATCAAAATATGAAATTTGTCCGGCTCCTATCTGTTGACTGAAGTATTGCTTCGCTTCTTCTTTGGATTTCCATAATGTAATGGAGCCCAATTGATCCTTGCTTTTGATTTGTGTGATGCGCAGCAGACCCGGTGTGGATTCGGAAATAGAAAGGGCTTTACCTAATTGCAATACCGACCAATAGTCGCCTGTAAGATCA
>JAJTHV010000059.1 GCA_021300095.1 Flammeovirgaceae bacterium
AACGCCCTCAGCTTGTCGGAGGAAGATCTGTTCTCAAGTGATGCCACTAAGTTATCGGGTCGGATAGCCTTTGTATATAGCCTTTCATTTTATGCGTACAAAGACTTTTATGAGTTGCGGCAGAAGGCATTTGATCTCTATGTAGATAAAAATTGGAATGCCGCACCGATAAGTGCAGTTCGGTTGATGACTACCCCTTATTCCGATCTCATGGTTGGAGCGTATCGATTTAAAATTGATTATAAACTACCGGGCATTAACAAGGTTACGACCACACGCACCTTGCAAATAGATTGGTAAGTACCACAAGCAATTACGTTATGAAAGCCCTCAATCAGAACCCGATTTACTGAGCCTTTCTCAATGAAAAAAAACGATATAAAACGAATTTGTTTTTGATATATCACGAAAAATCGACTTTTGAGCAGGTGTGAAAAACGCTAACTGACTGATAATAAATGCGATGCAACTTTGGCACGCTTTTTTCTTATGGAATTGAAAACAAAACAATTTTCACTTATGAAAAAAACTATGAAAAAAAATGTAATGATCGCATGTTTGGTGTTGGTAGCTGCAAGTGTTAGCTACGCGCAAGAGTACAAAAAGTTTAAAGTAGGCGTTGGCATTGGCTATGCCATGGGAAGTGGAGAGGGAAGTAGTGGCGGTGTTTTAATTACAGTAGAGCCTGCTTACCGTATTAAAGACAATCTTTCAATTGGTTTGAGAATGGAGTCGGCAGCTGTAACTAGAGGTCTTTCTACTTCGGTTGCTGGTGCTTCTTTTGATGTTGCAGCTATTGGCTCATACACGTTAAATGGCCAATATTATCTAGGTCAAGGTTCATCTTTCAGACCATTTGTTGGTGCAGGATTAGGAATTTACTCTTTAGCTGCAGTAACTGTTACCGGTAATTCTATGCTTAGTAATGCAGCCGCAGAATCAAGTTTTGGTTTTTATCCAAGAGTAGGTTTTGATTACGGTCACTTCAATTTGGCTTTAGATTACAACTTTGTTCCAGCAACAAAAGCTGGTACCGGAGAATTTAAGAACAATTACTTAGGGTTCCGAGTAGGCTTCTTCTTTGGTGGTGGAAAGAAGTAATTCACAATAACAGTTACCACTGCTGTCGGGTATTTACCCGACAGCTTTTTTTGTTTTAATGAGGTTGTTGAGTGTACGCTATTAGTCAATAATTAAGTCAATGAGTTGATGAATCAAATTTTACGAGGTGCTTTACTACTATTTTTTGTCCTGAGCTCACCCGATGCTTTTCCTCAAAATCACGTGGAGCAATACTTCAACGCTCTGCGAAAAAATCAGGCCATTAATTTAGAGAAAGAGGTTCAGCTTCTTAGCTCAGATAGAACAAAATGGTCAGCTATTGTGGCTTATCAGAATGATTCGATTTCACACGTTCGCTATCAGGCGCATCTCTTATTAGCTCGGCTAGGCCAAAAAAGCAAAAATCAACAAGATCGATCATGGATAGTAGATCAATTAATCCGATCAAACCGCAACACTGATTCAGGTTTAGTAGGGTTGGTTGTGAGGGAATTATCTGCCTTTAATCGCGATGATTTTTCATCAGCATCACGCGATTCGTTACGAAGTATGGTTCGACAAAAAGCGAAGCACTATTCTTTTTGGCTAAGATTAGTCGGCTATGTGGGGTTGAAAGATCAAATAGCTCTTATTCGATCTCAACTAGTACAAAATCAATTGAATCGATCTGAGAAGTGGTCAGCATATCTTGCGCTCAGTCGGTTGGGAGACAGCGAGGCCTTGCAATATGTTTTAGGCCGCGTTAGATCATTTGAAACGAACGATGAAGTAGTTTATGAAGTATTTCCAGATTTGGTTTATACACGCCAGCCGTTGGCGATGCAGCTTTTAGTTGAAGCATTACAAAGTAATGAACCCGACTGTCAATCGGCAGATGCCGAGAATCCACAACCTCAAACATGTGCGTACCGGATCATGGAATTATTGGCACCGGTCATTAAAAACATTCCATTAAAAATGGACCCAAGTGGAGACCTATCGATAACGGATTATAAACTGGCATTACAATCAACCAGAGAATGGTTTCGTAACCATCCTGATTATAAAATAGTGGACGATTCAATATGACTAATTACAAGTTTCTTGTTTCATTTTTGGGTGTTCTACTTGCGCTGCGGGGTGAATCACAAACACCAGGTATTAAAGTAATCGCAAGAGCAAAAGAAGATTCAGTTGTTTTGCGTTGGGGCCCAACCTCTGCATTAGCGTGGGAGATGGCCAATAAAGTAGGATACGTGGTAAAGCGATACACGGTTGTACGGCAAGGCGAAGTGGTGAAAGATGCCAATCAAACACGCATTATTCTCAGTAATCAAGTTAAACCATGGCCCTTGGAAAAATGGGAGAGTATTGCCAAGAAAGACAAGTATGCTGCTATAGCTGCGCAAGCACTCTACGGAAAGTCGTTTGCATTAACCAATCCCTCCACAAATGCCTTGCAGTTTGCCAATCAAAGTGCCGAGCGCGATAACCGATGGAGTTTTGCTTTGTTTGCCGCGGATCAATCTTCATCCGCAGCAACCAGTATGGGATTACGCTTGGTAGATCGCTCTATTCGAAAAAATGAAAAATACCTCTATCGAATTACGGTTTTTCAGCAGAACAAAAATTTCCCGATTGATAGTGGAGCAGTATATGTGGATCCATCGGAAAAATTAGAGCTTTCTCCTCCGGAAGAGGTGAAGGCAGAATTTGGGGATCAATCGGTTATGATACGGTGGAATACGATCTACCATGAAACGATTTATTCTTCGTATCGTGTAGAGCGGAGCGATGACGAAGGAAAAACATTCAAACCAACAGACGATCTTTCTTTTACTTCGGCACGACCATCTTATGCTGCCAATAGTCATGTTTCATATTATCTGGATTCTTTGCCTCAGAATAACAAGGTCTATTTTTACCGTGTAGTTGGTATCACACCTTTTGGCGAGTCAGGGCAGCCATCGGAAGTGGTGAAAGGAGTAGGGCTCGGTTCTGCCAACGGTGTGATTGCAGTGGTAACTACGGCCGAAGAGCGTAACGGCACAGCATATATTGAATGGAAGTATCCACCGGAGAATTTAATCAATATCAAAGGCTTTGCCATAGCGCGAGCCGCTTCAACGAAAGGGCCTTTTATAGACCTAAACACGAAAATAATAGAAGTCACAACGAATTCGTTTATCGATAAAAAACCGGGTTCCATTAATTACTACGTGGTAAGGGCTCTGGGTAAAGATGGAAAAACGACCACGTCATTTCCCTACATGGTGCAGTTGGAAGACAATACACCTCCTGCTCCGCCCGCGCAAATAACAGGTTCTATTTCCAAACAGGGTATTGCTACCATTCAGTGGGCACCCAACAAAGAAACTGATTTGATTGGCTATCGAGTATTTCGTGCCAATAGTTTGAATGAAGAATTTGTACAGATCACAAAAGATGTGATTAAGCAGCACGTCTTTGAAGATAGTGTGACTTTGAATACACTCACTCGAAAAATATTTTATAAGGTAATAGCATCGGATCTGCGATACAATCTGTCAAATTATTCTGCCCCGCTTGCGTTAGTGCGTCCGGATATTATTCCTCCCTCGCAGAGTCCGTTTACTTTATCGGAGTCAAAGGGGACTGCTATTTATTTGCGTTGGGAACCTTGTAGCAGCGAAGATATTTCTAATTATCAAATTTTCCGTTTCGATATGGGCGACACAGCCAGAATGCTTTTGAAAGAACTCCCAAAGGATTCGACTTCCTATCGGGATGGATCGGTCGAGTTAGGTAAGCGTTATAAATATCAACTGATTGTCAAGGATAGCACCGGGTTGTTTTCGAAACCTTCTGTAGCAGTGGTTACATGTGTAGATTATGGCATTCGCCCTGCTATTCAGGAGATACTTACCCAAGTAGATCGCGAAGGCAAACGAATTATTCTGCAATGGAATTATAAGATGGAAGGATTAAAAGGATTTCAATTGTATCGCTCTGCTGGCGAGAGCCCTATTCGATTATACCAATTTATTCAACCTGATCAAGTACAGTTTATCGATAAAGAGATTCGGGCAAATACGAAGTATGTCTATCAATTAAAAGCGGTCTTCAAAGGTGGAGCAGAGAGTGAGATGAGTCAGTCGGTTAAAATAACATATTAAGCTATGGTATTCAAATACAGTAAGCTAGCATTATTAATCTTTATAGTTACCGCAAGCCAATTGAGTTATTCACAATCTAACAGCGCGGGTCAATGCACAGTAACAGTCACAGCCAAAAGTGTGTGTGCCTATGTCAACGATGAGAGTGGCACAGACGAATTCTCTTGGATCATTTCAGCAAATAATGGACCTAGAGAGTTTATAGCTATTGACGGGGAACCGAATTGTTTTGTAGTCAATAGGAAGTTGGTAACCAATTCTTTAGTAGGTAATGTAAATAACAAAGTTTTTCTAGCTCTTGAGGCATGGGAGGATGATGGTGGATCTCGACATATCTATAATGATGATGAGGATATTTATTGCAATCGAAGTCAAGATAACTTCTTTCTATTAAATGAGTTTGAGCCTGGCGTGCTCAATTCTAGTTACAAATCATTTTGCGATTACAGTTTATTTGGTTCTCCAGGCTCTTGGTATGGAGTCAACTACGAATTTTCTTATTCACCACCAGTACCCAATATACCTACTGTAATTCGAAACGGTTCTGAATATGAAAGTGGTATTATCTGTGCCGATGAACAAATCACGTTAGTAGCGAAAGACTATATCAAAACCACCAATGTGCCGAATGGATTTTTAAAACCTGAGTTCGCATCCAAAGTAAATCTGGTGTGGGAGTATTTATTCAATGGAGAATCGGAAGAAATCTCAATTCCAAATCCGGATTATTGTGGGGATGATCCTTCGTGTAATGATGATGGAGGCGGTGGTCCCATTAAACAAGCTATTAAAAAGAATGACCAGAACAATATCCCTACGGCAACACCCGCTTGCTGTAATGAGCCGGCAACAATAAAAGTCACAGTGCCCGTGTGGCGGCAATTGGCTATTACCAATTTAGGGGATGGCAACCAGGGTAACTTTTCATTTCGTTCAACTGCGTTGCAAGGCATACAATCGCTTAGCAAAACCGGTGTGATTACCATTCGGGTAAAGGCAACAGCCGGTTCTCTTTCCAGCCTTTACAGTGAATCAAAACAAATTGACATTGCCCCAATTACACCAAAGGCTACTTCTATTAGTCTTACACCCAGTTGCACCAATTCCTCCACAGGTGTCATTACCGTTTCCGGTATAACCGCGCCTCTCAACAACTTCAGAGTAATTGCATATCGAACCGAGGATGGACCCAATGCGCCAGGCTACTTTAGTATCTATTCAGGTACTATGCCTGCCACCGTATCGGTTGCTAATTTACCTACAGGAACTTACTCAGTTGATTTGAGTTATTCTTCGATCGCTTGTCAAACTTCTTATTCAAATTTGATTATGTCTTCTGCACCAATCATTATTAACACCTATTCGCCACGCACATTGAATGCAACCATTCTACAACACGTTTCGTGCGAAGGATTTAATGATGGGATGATTCGTGTAAGCTCTTCTGGGGGGAATAGTTCAGCTAATGTATCCTACACAATATCTCCAGCTCTGGGCTCTTTTGATGTAGCCAGCAAAGAGTTTCGAAATTTACCGGCAGGAACATACACCATTCAGGCAGACGATGGATGTGTGGCTCCGGTGAAGTTAGCAACTCCGATAACCATTACCCAACCCACGCGCGTTACGGGTGCATTTTCTTCTGTCAATCCTACTTGTTTGTCCGCTCCCAATGGGGTGGTTACTGTATCATCCATTGCGGGTGGCTCAAACGTTTATAATTATCGATTACTTCAGGGAGGTATACCCATCCGAACAAATCTGAACTCGAATTTGAAAAGTTGGATTGTTGATGACTTACCCGGTGGTTCTTACCAAATTGAAGTAACCGATGCGGCCAGACCTACATGCCCCGGTTACTTGTCATTTACTTTTAATCTCGCACCGGCAACTCCGCTTAGCATGACCCATCAGTCAACTCCGATTACTTGTTTTGGCGCAAATGATGGCCGCATTCAATTGCAAGCCTTTGGGGGTAGCGGAAATTATTCTTTCAAATTGATCAATACATTGACAGCTGAAGTAATTAATGGTGGTAGCAATCCTGATTTTAAACTTTTAAAGAAAGGCAACTATACAGCAGAACTTACCAACGCTAATGCATGCCCCGATGTATACACCATTACAAATATCATCATTCAGGAACCAGATGATATTTCATTTTCTTTTACAATCACACCGATCAAATGCCGTGGAGAAGAGAATGGAAAAATAGCCGCTGTGGTGACAGGCGGAAATGGAAGTTATGTTTTGCAATGGCAATTCAACGAGGGAAATGGTTGGACAAACTACACGTTTGCCGGAGGTCAGTCGCTGGTAATTGACAAACTTTTTCCGGCACAATACCGCCTTCGGGTACTGAGTGATGCCAAGAATTGCGCACGTATATCTTCAGTGGTAACGTTGGTGGATCCGCCAGCTTTAGAATTAAAAAATGTAATGTTTACACACATCACGTGTTTCAATGCAAATGACGGCACCATTTCACCTGTGGCAAATGGAGGTTGGGGAAATTATACCTATCAATATTCATTGGTCGGAAGTAATGCATATTCCAGTTTATTACCGTCTACGAAATTGGCTGCAGGATTCTACAACGTTCGTGTGATGGATGATCAGGGATGTAGCGCAGATTATCAGTCAAGCATTCACATTACACAACCTTCTGCAGGCCTAACTGCATCGTATACATTTTCGCAGTACGCAGGGTTTAATGTTTCATGCAGTAATGGCAACGATGGACAGGTAACCATTGCGGCCACAGGAGGTAATGGAGCACCATTTTCGGATGGCTCTTATCTTTATGCGGTTGATGCAGGTGCATATTCCAGTAACAATATCCTTACAGGTTTGACTGCCGGGTTGCACTCCATTCAAGTGAAGGATCAGCGGGGTTGCATTTTTACCGATCAGGTTACGCTAACAGCACCTGCTCCAATGGTATTGTCATTGGTAGATAAGAACTTCATCAAATGCTTTGGTGACACTAGTGGCCAATTGGAAGTAAAGGCTTCAGGCGGACTACCACCGTATCAATTCAAAATTGATAATGGATCTTATCAGACCTCCGCTCAGTTTACAAACTTATCGGGGGGTAATCACATCATTGCTGTTCGAGATCAAAATCAGTGCACCGTAGATCGAATGGAAAACATCGATAGCCCCAATCCTGAATTAACTTTTGTAGTCACAAAATCAGATATTCTTTGTTTTGGAGAAAACAACGGTTCTATTCAGGTAAACGTGAAGGGAGGAGTGGCTCCGTATCAATATGCGTGGCTCAATCGATCTGAAACAGGTAATCAATTGGTAAATTTGCAACCGGGTACATACACTTTTCAGGTAACGGATCAAGTGAATTGTACCAAGCAAACAACGATTGTAGTCACCCAACCAAGTGCACCATTATCAGCAACGGCAATGGCAACCCCCGTTCAGTGCAATGGCGATACGAATGGGAAGGTAACTATATCAGGAGTGGGGGGAACGATACCCTTTCAATATTCGAAAGACGGTGGAACAACGTATCAGCTTTCACCCGAATTTATAAATCTTTCACCGGCCAATTATTCATTGGTCATTAAAGATGCCAATGCGTGTTTATTTTCTTTAAGTGCTATTGTTACAGAGCCACCTGTACTGGCAATTCAATTGGTTTCAAAAACAGATATAAGTTGTTTTGGTGCAAACACGGGTAGGGTAGAAGTTACCGCTTCCGGAGGGGTTTCACCGTATCAATATTCAGCGGACGGCATAAACTATCAGTCATCTTCTATCTTATCCTCTTTAACTGCGGGTACTAAATTCATTTATGTGAAAGATCAGTATGGATGTGTGCGAAGCCTGAGCACCACGCTGAGCCAACCCGCTGCTCCATTAGCATTGAGCCATTCAATCACGAACGTAAAATGCAAAGGAGAGTCGAATGGAAAAATTGTAGTAACCGCTTCGGGTGGAACATCACCCTATACGTATAAATGGACCGGGCGATCGGATGTGTCTTCGGAAATCAAAGATTTGCTGGCAGCCAATTATACGATCGTTGTTCGCGATGCCAATGGATGTGAAGTTTCATCCACTCTTTCGGTTGTAGAACCGAACGAAGCATTGGCACTTCAAGTGATTAAAAAAGATGTAAGTTGTTTTGGCTCTGTGAATGGAAAAGTGACGCTAAAAGGAACTGGTGGCTATCCTCCCTACCAATACTCTTTTCAAGGAGGTCCGTATGCTCCAACTGATACATATGAAATGCTGAACCCGCAGTTCTATTCAGTTTCTGTTCGCGATGCTATGGGTTGTTTAGCAATCAATTCAACAACCATTATGGAGCCTTCTCAGCTAACCGCCTCAATAATTAACCAAGCAGAGGTAAGTTGTTACGAAGGTTCAGATGGTTTTATGGAGCTGAAAGCGGCTGGTGGAACGGCTCCGTATCAATACTCGAAGGATGGAGGTTTTTCATTTCAGTCATCGTCTTCTTTCAATCAACTGATAGCCGCTACCTATCCGATCGCAATACGCGATGCAAATGGATGTATCTATTCATTTACCCGATCCATAACGCAACCAATGCCATTGCAGCCGGTGATAAGTAGTGTCATCCAATCCAACTGTGGAATGGCTACCGGCTCTGCCACGGTAACAGTTCAAGGAGGTACCTTTCCGTATCAATACCAATGGAAAAACCAAACGGGCCAGATTGTGGCTAACCAATCCAATGCGAGTAATTTATTTTCCGGATTATATCAGGTTCAAATTACAGACGCCAAGAACTGTAATAAGTTTGTAACTGTTTTTGTTAGCGATCAAGATGGACCGGTTGCTTCCATTGCTAATTTACTAAATGCGTCTTGCTTTGATTCAGAAGATGGTAGTGCTACTGTAATGGCTACGGGTGGTTCAGGCGGATATGCGTATAGCTGGTCCGATGGCCAACAATCACCGCAGGCGAATAATCTGAAGCGCGGTATGTATTATGCAACAGTTACGGATAGCAAGGGTTGTAAGGGAATCGTTGCCGCTGAGATCAGTTCCCCGGATGAAATCAAATATAAGCTCATCAATTCCAGCACTCCGTTGTGCTATGAAAGTTGTGATGGTGTACTTGAAATAGAAGCTACCAACAGCGTTGGGCCATATACCTACAATTGGCAGAATGGAGAAGTGGCTTCCGGAGGAAAAGCAACGCAACTTTGCCGCGGTGAACATACCGTACAGGTTACAGCAGCGACCGGATGTTCCGCATTATTCACCTTCAATCTTGCAGCTCCGGAATCATTGCAAATTGATGTAGCCGCATCGAAGATGCCCACTTGCACAGCAGCGTGTGATGGATTGTTAACAGTAAATGGAACAGGTGGTACACCACCGTATCAATATGCGTGGAAAGGGCCAGAGGGTTGGACTACCTCCAGCATCACGAATCTTTGCGCAGGCACCTATGAAATAAAAGTAACCGATGCGCATGCTTGCAGCGTTGATCGATCGATCACGTTAGAGGAAGCTCCGCCTCTGATGGTTGATTTGGGGCCGGATGTAACACTGTGTCATCAGCAGTTGCTCAACCTGGATGCCGGAAGCAACCAAGCCAACTATGTTTGGACCAAAGACGCAACGTTTTTCAGTAATCAGAAAACAGTACAAATTTCAGACCCGGGGTTATATGAACTAACAGTGCAAAATGCCACTGGATGTACCGCCACCGATCAGGTGAAGGTGTCGAAATCTGCCACTGCCTTTAAAGCAAATTTTTTAGGAGCCAGCGAATTGATAATTGGCGACACGCTCTTATTAACAGAAGTTTGTTTTCCCAAACCCGACTCGGTGAAGTGGACGCTATCCAGCGGGTTGACGACCATTGGTCAAATGGAAGATCAGCCAATGGTAAAAGCAGGAAAAGAGGGAGAATATTCAATTCATTTAGTAGCCTTTTATAAAGAATGTACCGACCAAATGGTTAAGAAGATTACCTACTTTAAAGCGGAAGACAAAGGAAAAGTAGGAGGAAGGGTAAAGTTGGGGAACCAAGGAATCAAATTGGTGACTACACACCCCAATCCTACTTCCGGCTTAGCGCAGATCCATGTAGAGCTTTATGAAGCACAAACCGTGGCACTTTTTCTATACACACTCGAAGGTTTGGAGATTGCCCGAAGTACCAAAGCCGATCGGCAAGCGTACGATTTCGAGGTGGATATCTCGAATTACCCGGCCGGTGTTTTTATTGCGAAGATTGCGACCGACTATCAGCAAAAGGATATCCGGATTGTATTGGTGAAATAACTAAAAGAGAGACGGGTTTCTCATTATGAAAGAAGTCTTTTTAGTTGATCAACAGCTCAATTTACATTTACCGTAACTACGCAAACCTGCCTACCCACCAAAGCAATGGTAATGGTGCGAGCCAAGCCCAACAGAAAAGACCAATCTGTTACCTCCTGATAGCAATCAAAGGTTCAATTGATTAGTTTTGATTTTTAATAAATTCTTCTCGATTGACTTATACCACTTTTGATGTCGTTCTTTTGGTAGGTGTTAGCCACGGATTTTTGGTGGCGGGCTCACTACTCTATAAGATGCATCGCTCGCCCAGCAAGGTTTTGCTCGCTCTATCTCTGTTGGTGTTCAATTTACTTTGTCTAAAAATTTTGATTCATACCACCGGGCTTTGGCAAACAAATACATTTCGTTACTTCCCGTTGGCTGTTGAATTGGCTATTCAGCCATTGATGTGGCTCTACATTCGTTCACTTACTCAACTAGATTTTAAATTTAGAAAAAAACAGCTTATACATTTTATTCCTTTCGGCTTATCCATGGCCTACTCCATTTTTATTTATTCCATCGCGCTAAATGAAATTCAATTGGTGGATAAAGATAATCTGGTTAATCGCTTTTACTTTAACACCCTAAAAGAAATAGAAGATTATCTTTCTGTAATATCTGCTTTTGTCTATTGGGCGCTGGGTTGGAAGGTGTTGATTCAGTTTAGAGCCTGGGTATTCGGCAATACATCTAATACCGATTTCCCAACGTATGTGTGGTTAAGGAATATCGCACTCCTGATGGGCTTGCTCATTGTAATGCTATTTTTGGATGTTACACTTGATTATTTCTTTTCAATAGGAAAACAAGTGTTTATACACTGGCAACTATTTTTCGTTTATCTGGCAGGCCTCATCTACTACATGGGCTTTCGGGGATATCAGTTGCCAGACCATCCATTTCAAGTGGCTCAAATCGAATTAGAAGATACAGTTCCATCTTATCCAACAGAAGAAGCAACACCGATTGAGCAACCGAAATTAGCTTTATCAGAGGAAAAACTAAATGAACTAAGGGAAGCGGTCACTCATGCTTTTGAATCAAATCATGTTTATCTCGATGTTGATTTGAATATTCAGAAATTGGCAAACATCGTACAAATAAACCCCTCCCTCTTATCAGCTGCGATCAATCAATTGTTTGGTAAAAACTTCCGAAACTTTGTAAATAGTTACCGATTGAATCACGTAAAGAAAAGACTTACTGACCCAGCCAATTCACATAAATCCATTATTGGCATCGCGTTGGAATCAGGCTTTAACTCAGAGGCCAGTTTTTATCGGATTTTTAAGTCAGTGGAAGGAATGTCTCCGAAAGAGTACATCTTAAAGTCTCGTTCCAAAGAATAATTACTCTTAAAACATGTTTTAAGAGTCCGCGGCACCATAGATACCGTTCTTTTGTCAAAAAGAGCCATGAGAGTGAGTTTTAAGATAGTTGTTGGTCTATTGGTCACCGCAACAGTCGCAACGGTGATCGCCTTTTCCAACACCTACATAGGTCGCTACATCCGCTGGAATATGCCCGATGTGTATGACCTTACCAAGTTTCCATCTGTTGCCATCCGCCATCTGGGTGAGTCACGACAATTTGTTAAAGGGTATGATCACACAATTACAGAAATGAATGTGATGCACGAAGGGGTTAAGGTGCCATTGAAAGACCTCTTAAGCCAATCCAAAACAAGGGCATTTATAGTTTTGCTCAACGATACGGTTCTGGTAGAAAACTATCCTCTGGGAGATACACCTGAAACGCTATTCAAATCGTATTCGATGACTAAGTCATTGTTATCGTTACTCATTGGAATAGCCATAGATGAGAAGAAGATAAGTAGCGTGGAAAGCCCAATTGGAAATTATATTCCTAATCTATCGCCCGACATCGCCCGTTTAACTATTAAGGAGTGCCTGCTGCAGACCACGCGTATCTGCTACAACGAAAGTTATTGGCCATGGAGTGATGAACCGCGCTGGTATTACACCACCGATGCACGTACCTTAACCAAACAAGTAACAATTGATGAGAACCGGCCTTCTGCGTATGAAAATGTAGAATACAATGTGCTGCTTTTGGGCATGGTAATAGAAAATGCTACGGGCACCAGCATTAGTCAATACGTAGAAGAAAAAATTTGGAAGCGTGCTGGCATGGAACAAGACGCCAGTTTTTCTGTG
>JAJTHV010000257.1 GCA_021300095.1 Flammeovirgaceae bacterium
CTTTTTTCATTTTTGAAAAAGTTTAAAGTTTTGAAAAAAGAGTAAAAGGCTGAAATGAAACAGATACTGTTCACCCAACAGAAAAGTCTGCCAAGCAAATAGCATAAGAATCAAAGTCGCTTTTACCCGAAGCACTTATTACTATCGCATTTCGGCAGGTCTCCTGGCTCTCCACATTCACCAACGCCTTCCCATGCTGACAGTATCGTCTGCACAGTGGCTCAGATAGTTAGTGTATTCACGTGGATTACAGTTGCGGGAACAGCCCCCGGTTCACACGGGGTTCCCTTTTAACTCCGATAAAAATCGGAGACCGTAATACAGTTGCAAACATAATTAATTTTCCAAACTTGCAATCATGACAACTAAGCAATCAACATCACATACTTTTGTTTTATCTTTCGGCCTGCCAATCCCGCGAAAAGGCGGGAAAGGCACCGGGCTATCCGCTTCAATCCCGCGAGGCGCGGAATTTCCGCTACTATCCCTGGCCGCGTCATCTACATCAATTATCATATTACTTATTGCATCATTACTTATCTCTTGCAGTAGTTCACCCAATAAAAAAGAAAATAATGCAAGTGATGAAATCAAATATGCTACCGGCTTCAAAGTTTCCAGTGTAGGCAATGCCAAACTCGTTGAAATCATACAACCTTATCAAAACGCAACATCAGGCTACCAATATTTATTAGTTCCCAAAGGTGAGCCCGTACCTACAAATCCAAACAACGCTACCATCATCTTCACACCCATTGATAATATTATTTGCACAAGCACCACACACATTCCCTTACTCGATTATATCAACGAAACCGACAAGCTCATTGGCTTCCCCACCACCGATTACATCAGCTCAACTAAAATGCGTGAGCGTATCGATGCTGGTTTCGTCAAAGAACTGGGCATCGACAAAGGAATGAATGTAGAATTAGTTTTTTCGTTAAAGCCATCCGTTGTTATGGGTTACACCATGACCAAAGATTTAGGACAACTAAAGAAAATTCAAGAAGCCGGCATACCGGTAATCATCAATGCAGAGTATTTAGAGAAACATCCATTGGGCCGTGCTGAGTGGATCAAATTCATGGCACTGTTCTTCAACAAAGAAAAACTGGCCGACTCCGTCTTCCAAGAAATTGAAAAAGAATATACAGCTACACAGCAACTGACAAAAAATGTTACAACCAAACCCACTGTTTTAAGTGGCATTCTATATGGCGATGCATGGTTTCTTCCCGGAGGAAAAAACTACGCAGCTAAACTTTTGGAAGATGCCGGTTGTAATTACTTATGGGCGCAAGATTCTACCAACGGCTTTCTGCAATTAAGTTTTGAATCTGTTTATGCGAAGGCTAAAGAAGCTGATCTATGGATTGGCGTTGGCTCATTTGCGTCACTGAATGAATTAAAAGTTGCTGAAAAAAGATACGAGCTCTTCAAGCCTTTTCAAAATAGTAAAGTTTATTCTTACAACGCACGTATCGGAGCAAAAGGAGGGAGTGAATTCTTAGAGCTAGGCTACCTCCGTCCCGATCTCATTTTAAAGGACCTGGTAAAAATTGCCTATCCCGATTTACTACCGGATTACCAATTGTTTTTTCATAAGCCTTTAAACTAAAACAGCACCTCATTCGCGAAGTGCTGTTTTAATAATCTTTTAAGAATCAACATCTAGTTACTCTTTCGCAAGTAAACATTCCCATATTTTGATTCGAAGCTATAATCAGGGCCAGTGCCCAGTTTCGCGGTTATTAACATATGAAAATCTTCTTCCTCTCCTTTTGAAATTTTCAATGCAAGGTTCGTGTAAATCTGACCATAGTTGGTCTCAGCTTTCAATTGCCCGGTGGTTGCTTCGTTTAGAGTAGCGTCCACCGCTCCGTAAGTCGCATCGACTGTCAATTCTCCTTCGAAATTTTTCAACTCTACAATTCCATAGACTGATCGTAAATCAGTAGCCATGTTCTTGGGTATCTTTATTTCCAGCACAATATCCATTTCTACTCCTTCTGAATAAAACTTATAATTCCTGTAGTTATTCGGATCGTGTGCTTTCAATGCCGCTTTGTTTTTGAAAACCATTTTCTTTCCGTTCTCCATTACTGTAATTCGGTGCGGCAGGCTCTTCATATTCTGAATCTCCGATTCGATGCGCCACGTACTTCCTGATAACACAGAGGACAATTGAAATGCATCATCGTTTTCACCACCATTGATACTTACACTACCTTGAATAGATATTTCGTTGCGATCCCACGTTGTCACTTTAATCAATTCCGGATAATCAAAATCAAGTTGCACTTTTTGCCCTACTTGGACAGGAATGATTTTGTTAATCGGGGTTTGTGCGTTTACGGTTAGCCCTAGGCCATACAGCACGATACCAATCAGCGCTCTCATTTTTTGCGGAGGTAAACTTTTCCGTAATCCGAACGAATATCAATATTCATTCCCCCACCGTTTATCTTTCCACTCACCTTGTCACTAATGCGCACCATCGTTCCTTCTTTGTCGATTTCAATTTTGTATTCCGGGGCTACAAAAATTTCTCCATACGAAGTCACGAGCTTGAGATTTGCTTTGGTGGCCAACGGTAGCGTCACATCTACATATCCATAAATCGATACGAGCGAAAGCGGTCCCTTCACATTCTGATTGAAGTTCGCTTCGATATGCCCATAAATTACCTTGGCAGTTACCGGGCCAGTAATGTTTTCCAATTCTACACTATTGTAGTGCGTTGATATCTCTATTTCATTTTCCAGATTTTTGAATTTTACATCACCACCATACTGCGAAGAATGCTCGTATGAAATAATCATTCCTTTTGGAACAAGAATTTTTATTTCAGGTGAATTCATTTTTTTCAATTGATACACCTCAACTACATTTCCCTTATCTGCCACATGTATACCCAAACCTGTGTTATCATCTAATCCCATGCTGTTAATTGCGCGTAACCCTTTTGAACGATTATCTTCATCTTCATCACGGTCTTTATCCAATGAGGTAAAGACAATTTCATTTCCATTGTATCCTTCAATCGTTGCTTTTCCCAAGTGGATTTCCAGTCGCCCGGAGCTTTTTGCTACTTTAAATTCTTGTGCAGTTGCCACACAAATGGCAGCAACTAAAATTCCAATCACCATCAATACCTTTTTCATTTTATTTCAAGTTTGAGTTTTGAATAATTATTATCTTCTTTAAGAAAGGCGTAAGATTCCGGCATATGCTTCATCTTTCACCGCCTTCAATACTTCCTTGTCCCGGCTTATTCGCTCCAATTCCTTGATGACCGCTTTCTCTTTCATATCCACCAACAATTGAATTAAAGTAATCTGAACCA
>JAJTHV010000265.1 GCA_021300095.1 Flammeovirgaceae bacterium
ACTTGTAGTTTTTCATGAATTGGTCTTTTTGTTTCGGAGAAGTGAAGCAATGGCGATGATCACCCACACAGTATTGATAAACGTAAACGGATAAGCTTCTTTATAAATACTGTTGGCGATAAGCAAAATTCCTCCAATCAAATTCATTAACTGAAAGGCCAACGAACTGGAATTTATTTTCTGATAGCTGTTAAGCCCGTACGCGCCAATCACCAGCAATGAGCCGATCCAGCCGAGTGTAGTAAGAAGAATATCCATTAAGGCCGCAACTGAATTTTTAACACGTGCATGTCGTTGGTAACAAACAAGGCTTTTTCATCGGTGGATAAAGCGCAATTGGAAGTAGCTTCTTCTAGCTTTATTTTGCCCAGCAACTTGCCGTCTGCATTAAAAATCCACACACCACCCGGACCAGTTCCAAAAATATTTCCTTTGCTGTCAATCTTCAATCCGTCCGGAAGTCCTTTTTCGGTTTTTGCGTTGACCGTAGCATCGTACAAGATTTTACCCGATACGATTTGCATCGAATCATTGAAGGTGTATTCATACCATCTTGCTTTGTCCGGATCGGAATTGGCCACAATCAATTTCTTTCCTCCGGGCATGAACGCGAGTCCGTTGGGGCGAGTGAGTGAGTCGATTAATAAAATGGTTTTACCATCTGCGGTTGCGCGATACACACCTTGAAAGGGAATTTCTTTTGACGAATCTTCCATGCCTTTGGGCAAGCCATACGCTGGATCAGTGAAATAATAATCGTAATTGTAAAACACCACATCGTTCGGGCTGTTGAAGCGCTTGCCTTCGTAGCGCTCAGCAATAGTTGTAAACTCCGGTGTAGGTTGCGCAGTTGAAGTATTCATCAGAGCAATTCTTCGGTCGCCATGTTGACACAGAACTAAATCGCCTTCATCGTTGAGGGTAAGGCCATTCGATCCTCCTTCGCCATCGCGTGGTGTGGTGCCGGTGTAGCCGGAAGGAGTGAGGTATACTTCCGCTCCTTTTTCGGCAGTCCATTTGTAGATGGTGTTTTTGGGAACATCCGAGAACAGCAACATCTTTTCGGATTCAACCCAAACAGGTCCTTCGCTCCATTCGTAGCCGGTGCCCAGCACTTGAATTTGCAAGGTGCTGGAAACAACGGAGTCCAGGCCTGCATCTGCCTTTTCAATGGATACAGATAAGGAAACTTCTTTTTTTGAATTGCAACGGATCAGGAGCAAAGCGAGTACTAGAATGGATATAAACTTCATAAGTAGAGATTAGCTAAATAATATGATGAATGGAGTAGAGCGCATCGGCCAAGGATTGCAGCGAAAATCCCATGCCCTCTGTGCGCACGCGGCATCGGGGCATGGATTGTAGCGTAAAGCCTGCAGGCCGCCAAAGAAAATACAATGTGTTGATTTCTTCACGCGTGTGGTTTTATGAATTGATAAATTTAAAGTTTATTTGGATATAAATTGAAGCTTGTATGAATAATGTGATGGATGTGCCGAAGCGCCCTGTGCGCCATTTTTTGCCGGAGAATTTTGTGGTGACCACGTGGGAGGAATTAAAGCCCTATTTGGATCAACTGTTGGATCAGAATATTGACAGTGCAGCCAGCTTAAAGATATGGCTGAAGCATCGAAGTGAGGTGGAGTCGGTGTTGAGTGAAGATATGGGTTGGCGCTACATTCGCATGACTTGCTTTACGGATAATGAAGAATACAGCAAGAGCTATCAGGATTTTGTGCAAAACATTCAGCCGCAGGCTGCGCCTTACTCTGACTTATTGAACAAGAAAGTATTGGAGTCTCCGCATCTCAAAAGTCTGGAGCACGAGGCAGGTTATGATATGATGATTCGTAACCTTAAGAAGGAAGTCGAGTTGTTTCGCGAGTCGAACATTCCGTTGATGACGGAGATCACCACGGATACGCAAAAGTATGCATCCATTTCGGGAGCGATGATGATTGAAATGGATGGACAGGAGATAACACTTCAACAAGCCGGTGTGATCTTGCAATCAACAGATCGTGCGAAGCGAGAAGCGGTGTATTATAAAATTGCTACGCGCAGATTGCAAGACAAGGCTACGTTGGATGAACTGTTTACCAAGTTGATTGGTCTGCGCCATCAGGTTGCGTTGAATGCTGACTTTGCCAACTTTCGTGATTATATGTTTAAGGCGTATGGTCGTTTTGATTACACACCTGCTGATTGTTTTGCTTTTCATGACGCCATTCAGGCAGAAGTGGTGCCGATTCTCAATGAACTCTCAAAAGAGCGCAAGCAGCAATTGGGTGTAAGCGAATTGCGCCCGTGGGACAAGGCAGTAGATGCTGAAAGTCGTCCGGCTTTGAAGGCATTTAATGATGGCAAAGATCTGACTGAAAAATCCATTGCGTGTTTTTCGAAGTTAGATCCGTATTTGGGTCAGTGTTTGTCGATCATGCGCGAGATGGGTCATTTGGATTTGGAATCGCGGAAGGGAAAAGCACCCGGGGGCTACAACTACCCGCTGGCTGAAATTGGAGTGCCATTTATTTTTATGAACGCCACCAGTACCATGCGCGACATGACGACCATTATGCACGAGGGAGGACATGCGGTGCATAACTTCTTAACGAAAGATTTGGAGTTGAACGATTTCAAATCGCCACCCATGGAAGTAGCCGAGTTGGCTTCCATGGCGATGGAGTTGATCTCAATGGATCAATGGCAGATCTTTTTTCCAAATGAAGAAGATTTGAAGCGC
>JAJTHV010000339.1 GCA_021300095.1 Flammeovirgaceae bacterium
CGTCCGCTTCACCTGGTTCAACAAATGTAAACGGTTTGCAGGATTAAACTTTAAGTGTAAACTTGAGGTAGAATTAATAATTAAAAACTGTCAACTTTTTTTAGGACGAGGCAAGAAAAGGACAAAAAGATTTTCGTCCTCGACACCTCTGTCATCATCTTCGAGCACAACAGCATTCTTAACTTCGATGAACATGACATTGGTATTCCAATAACTGTTTTAGAAGAACTCGACAATTTCAAAAAGGGCAACGACACCAAAAACTTCGAAGCCCGCGAGTTTATCCGACTGATCGACAAATTGGCCAAAAACCAAATGCTCCATCAATGGAATCCGATCAACGGAAAAGGCAAAGGAAATTTTAAAGTGGTGATGGACACCGGTGGCACCAGTCAACTCGATGCCAATAAAGTTTTTAACGAAGACAAACCTGATCACCGCATCTTAAATGCTGCGCTGCTCCTTCAAAAAGAAGAAAAAGGGCGCAAGGTGATTTTGGTTTCGAAAGACATCAACCTGCGACTGAAAGCCAAGGCTCTCGGCCTCACAGCAGAAGATTACACCACCGGCAAAATTCAAAACATCAGTTCACTGCACACCGGCAGAACGATTGTGGACAATGCCACTTCCGATGCGATTGATTTGATTTACGAAAAAGGGTATTGCCCTCCGGAAGAAGTGCTCGGCAAACAAAAGCCAATGAAAAACCACTACTACATTTTGCGTAATGGCAAAAAATCAGTGTTGGCCTTTTACAATTCGGCCAACGGCATGGTAGAGCAGGTAGAAAAACGAAATGCGTATGGCATCAAGCCGCGCAACGCAGAGCAAGCCTTCGCGATACATGCTGTGCTGAAGCCTGAAATCAAATTGGTGTCCATGCAAGGTGTAGCGGGTACCGGAAAAACGTTGATTGCATTGGCAGCCGCACTGGAGCAAAAACGCGAGTACAAACAAATTTACCTCGCGCGTCCGATCGTGCCACTGAGCAACAAAGACATTGGCTACTTGCCGGGCGATATTAAATCAAAATTGAATCCCTACATGGAGCCACTGTGGGATAACCTGAAGTTTATTCAAAACCAATACAGCGAAAGCGATAAAGAGTACGCCAAGATTACCGAGATGGTGCAGAACGAAAAGCTCGTGATTACTCCGCTGGCCTATATTCGGGGAAGAAGTTTATCGAACATCATTTTCATTGTAGATGAAGCGCAGAACCTAACGCCTCATGAAGTAAAAACGATTATCACGCGTGCGGGAGAAAACACAAAGATCATTTTCACGGGTGATATTCATCAGATCGATACTCCTTACCTCGATTCGCAAAGTAATGGATTGTCGTACATCATCGATCGCTTAAAAGATCATGAATTGTATGCACACGTAACCTTAGAAAAGGGAGAACGCTCTGAACTCGCCAATCTGGCGAATGAGTTATTATAGATCTTGAAATGAAACGATTGAAGCGCTGGGTTATTTGCCCAGTGCTTTTAACATCGTGTCGCCAATCAAAGCAGGTGATTCTACTACGTGAATGCCACACTCGCGCATAATTTTCATCTTGGCTTCGGCTGTATCTTCGGCACCGCCAATGATTGCACCCGCATGACCCATTCTGCGGCCAGGAGGAGCAGTTTGGCCAGCTATGAAACCAACAACAGGCTTTTTATTTCCCGTTTCTTTGATCCAACGGGCCGCAACTGGCTCGTAGCTTCCCCCGATTTCACCAATCATAACGATGGCATCGGTTTCAGGATCGTTCATTAATAATTCAACAGCATCTTTCGTAGGTGTTCCGATGATCGGGTCACCACCAATTCCAATCGCAGTGCTAATACCTAAACCTGCTTTTACAATTTGGTCAGCCGCTTCGTAAGTAAGCGTACCTGATTTAGACACAATTCCTATGCGGCCTTTCTTGAACACAAAGCCAGGCATGATGCCTACTTTGGCTTCACCCGGAGTAATCACACCAGGGCAATTAGGGCCAACCAAAGTTACTTTTCTATCTTTTACATATTGCTTGGCAATCATCATGTCCTTTACCGGAATTCCTTCCGTAATGGCAACAATCACCTTAATTCCACCTTCCGCAGCCTCCATAATCGAATCGGCTGCAAAAGCGGGTGGAACAAAAATGATGGAAACATCGGCACCTGTCTTAACAACCGCCTCTTTGACTGTGTTGAAAACAGGGCGGCCGAGATGCATTTGCCCCCCTTTGCCTGGTGTTACCCCACCTACTACATTGGTTCCGTACTCAATCATCTGACCAGCGTGGAAAGATCCTTCTGATCCGGTGAATCCTTGAACAATAATGCGGGAGTTTTTATTGACTAGTACGCTCATAAACTTCTAAATAGGTTAGCTCACAAAATTAGGATAATTAAGTTGTGCGGCAAATGGCAGACGACAAACTCACTTGATAAAATTGGGCAATATTTCCCTACCGAAGGAGTAAATGGCGGCTGTAAAAACAATGCTCCAGCCGATCGCGCTAATCAGCATAAAAAGTAAAATCTTGCCTTTGGGCTTGTTGAGGCCTATTGCCAGAACGGTGCCTCCAATGGGCGTTAAAATCAAAGGGGTAAAAAACGCAATTCCACCCAAACCATATTTTCTCAAAAGGATCATGAACTTTCTCCTTCCATTTGAAGGATTGACTGGAGGTTGAAAAAAACGACTGAACCATCTTTTTTTGAGCCAATCCCCAAAATAGGTAAAGGCCACCACACTGATCATCATACCCAAAATGGTGGATAGAATGGTAGTGAGGGGATGCAGTTTTAATAAATATCCTTGTACTGGCCCTAAAAAAAATCTGATCGTGCTAATAAGCACTCCCGGAATCGCCTTGAGAATTTCTTCGAGCATGTTAAATTTTTTCTCCAAAACTCAAATCGCCCGCATCGCCCAAACCGGGTACAATGTAAAATTCGGAGTTGAGATTTTCATCCATAGATACAGTAAATAAGGAAGAAGCAACTGACAGATGCTCATTTATATTTTTGACCCCTTCGGGTGCTGCCACTAGCGAAGCAACATAAATATGCGAGGGCTTATCATGCTTTAACAAAGCCGCCACCGATCGGATCACCGAATTACCGGTAGCCAACATCGGATCAATTAAAATCACTTCGCGGTTTTGTAAAGAAGGTGCAGCCAGATAATCAAGTTGAATGGTGAGTTCTTGTTCGCCTTCTTTGCGATACGCTCCAATAAAACCACTATCGGCCTGATCAAAATAATTTAAGAAGCCTTGAAAATAAGGCAGACCTGCACGAAGCACCGTGATCAAAACCGGTTGTTGTTTGATGGCCAACGCCTGAGTCGCTTTCAAAGGAGTTTCAACAACTACCTGATGGTAAGCCAGTTTCTTCGAAATTTCGTAAGCCATCACTTCTCCCAACCGCGTCAAATTTTGACGAAACCTCATTCTGTCTTGTTGAATATTTTTATCCCGAAGCTCGATCAAAAACTGATTTGCCACCGAGTTTTCCTTATTCAAAACAAAGACATCCATAATTTACCTTTTATCTGTCCAAAATTTAAGATAAAGTTGCAGAATATGGCAAAAGAAAAAAGAAAGTCGACCAAAAACAGCGAAGATTGGAGTTTACTGAAACAACTGTGCGAAGTACAGGCACCTTCGGGTCATGAAAAACCTTTGAAGGATTTCTTGCTGAAATACATCAAGCAAGTGAAAAAGAATTGGGTGAGTAAGCCAACGATCATCGAGGGAGATGTATTTCAAGATTGTTTGATTCTAAAGTTCGGCAAACCGCGCACTGCCATTTTTGCACACATGGATAGTATCGGCTTTACCGTGCGCTACTTCAATCAATTGCTTTCCATTGGTAGCCCCGATGCCGATATGGGTACTAAATTGGTGGGGCAGGATAGTCTTGGCCCTATTGAATGCGAATTGGAATTTGATAAAGAAGATCACGCTTTCTACAAATTTGGTCGACTGATTGAACGAGGTACACCCCTCACCTACAAAATTGATTTCCGCGTAAGCGAAGAATTTATTGAAACCGCCTATCTGGACAATCGGTTGGGGATTTACAACGCACTGAAAGTGGCCGAGACTTTAAAAGATGGTGTGATCATTTTCAGTTGCTGGGAAGAACATGGCGGAGGATCCGTTGGATATCTGGCCGATTACATTTACAAAAAATGGGGCGTGCGTCAGGCGCTTATCTCCGACATCACGTGGATAACGGAAGGTGTCGAGCACGGCAAAGGCGCTGCTATTTCATTGCGCGATCGAAATATTCCTCGCAGAAGTTTTGTCGATAAGATTATTCAATTGGCGGAAGAGAATGAAATTCCTTATCAGCTTGAAGTGGAAGGAATGGGCTCGAGCGATGGAGGGGAATTGCAACGCAGCCCTTATCCATTTGACTGGTGTTTTGTAGGTGCGCCTGAGTTAGGCCCTCATACTCCCAATGAAAGAGTACACAAGAAAGACATCGACAGTATGATTGCGCTTTACACCTGCCTGATGAAAAAATTGTAGATCAGAAAGTCAATGGCGTAAAGTTAAGCTCGACTGAGCTCCTCTCTTGTGGAGAGGAGGTGAGGTTTAAAAAAGGGCTTAACTTAACGGCATTCATCAGAAAGTAAAGGTGTGCTTCAGCATGGGCGAGCTGACTGAACCGTGGGTTGTTGGTAGCTGTTTGTAGGCACCGTTTTCATATATAAAAATGATTGCCTCATTGGAATCAGGATCGATCACCCAATATTCCTTGAGCTGAAACTTTTCGTACAAATCTTTTTTTGTTTTCAAATCATGGCCTCGGTTGCCACCTGATAAAACTTCGACCACCAAATCAGGTACACCATGAATGTGATCTTTTACGATTGATAAGTTTTCCTGTTTGACAAAAATAACATCCGGCTGTACGGCATTGGCATGTTCGTCCAAATACACATCAAATGGCGCCATGTAAACTTCGCCCAAATTTTGATTTTCAAAGTGCTGATAAAGTTGCGAAAATAACTTGCCAATAACTTTTTGGTGGCGTTTAATAGGTGACGGACTCATATAAATTTTACCATTGATTAATTCCGCAAGAGTACCTTCCGGAAGCATCTGATACACTTCCATAATGGTGCGGGGAGGCCGTTCAACAACAATATTCATATTCAAATATAAAGAATTGAACGGATCACCGGAAAATAAGTAAGTTTGAAATGACCTAATCAGTAACCTATGAATTCTACCCGCAGAACATTTCTAAAAACAACAGCCGCTGCAACACTTGGTGCCAGCCTGCTCCCAACTCTCGGATTCTCTTCATCAGCCGATGAAAAATTACGACTGGGTTTTATTGGTGTAGGCCTTCGCGGACAAAATCATTTGGAGTTGGCGCTTTCGCGAAAAGATGTAGACGTTGTAGCTATCTGCGATGTGCAACAACGTATGATTGATATGAGTTTGGGGTTGGTAGCCACTGCCGGCAAACCAAAGCCACAGGTAATTTTAGATGGCCCCAACGGCTATAAAAAATTGTTGGATCGAAAAGATATTGATGCAGTCGTTATTGCCACTCCGTGGGAATGGCATACCGCAATGTGCTTAGATGCGATGAACGCCAAAAAATATGTAGGCTGCGAAGTGATCACGGGTATGACGGTAGACGAGTGCTGGCAATTGGTAAACACATCCGAAAAAACCGGAATGCCGTTGATGATGCTGGAAAATGTTTGCTACAGACGCGATGTGATGGCCGTCATGAACATGGTGCGGCAAAACATGTTTGGCGAGCTAATTCACCTGCAAGGTGGATATCAACATGACTTACGAGAAGTAAAATTTAATGATGGCGTTTCTCCCTACGGTGGAGGTGTTGAGTTCGGAGAAAAAGGATTTTCAGAAGCACAATGGCGTACCCAACATTCAGTCGATCGAAATGGTGATTTGTATCCTACGCACGGTATTGGCCCTATCGCCATGATGGCGAACATCAATCGAGGAAATCGTTTTACGAAACTTGTTTCTTACTCGACCAAAGCACGTGGCTTACATGAACATATTGTAAAGACAGGTGGCGAAAATCACCCGAATGCAAAAGTAAAATTCAAATTGGGCGATGTGGTTTCAACACTCATCGAAACAAGCAATCAAGAAACCATTCTTTTACAACACGATACGAATTTGCCTCGCCCCTACTCGATTGGCTTTCGTGTGCAAGGCACCAAAGGTATTTGGATGGATCTCAACAAATCCATTTATCTGGAAGGCCAAAGCAAACAAGCGCACCGTTGGGATGATGCCAAAGAGTGGCTGGAAAAATATGATCATCCTCTTTGGAAAAAATATGGCAACGATGCAGCCGGTGCCGGCCACGGTGGGATGGATTGGTTTGTCTTAAATGCATTTATCGAATCGGCTAAACGCAAAATCACACCACCTCAAGATGTGTACGATGCTGTCACATGGAGTGCCATCACACCATTATCAGAAACTTCGATCAAACAAAATGGTACCAGTGTTGAATTTCCGGATTTCACCAAAGGAAAATGGCAGAATCGAAAAAATACATTCGCAATAGACGATACGTATTAAGTGCAGTGACTCTCAATGTAACCCATCATTGGCAATTTTTAGCATTCACAAAAAAAGTGATGGATTGATTTCAATCGGATGCAGTTCATTAGGAAATTGCATCCTTTCAATTTTCACTGCCCGATTTGCGGAAGAATAGTATCTTTGCCGCTCTCCAAAATAAAAATGAAGATAAAAGACCTCCATTTTGAAAAGTTTATTGGCGCAACTCAGATTCAAGAAAAGGTAGCTAATCTGGCTGCGCAAATCAATACCGATTACCACGACAAAAGCCCCATCTTGTTACCGATACTTAATGGATCATTTATGTTTGCTTCCGATCTGATGAAGCATCTGAATATGCCATGTAAAGTTTCTTTTGTAAAAATTTCGTCTTACTCGGGCACAGCCAGCACCGGCCAACTAAAAACATTGATAGGCCATGAAGACAGTCTCTTCAATCAAGATGTGTTGATTGTAGAAGACATTGTTGATACCGGGCTCACACTCGAAAAAATCATGAGCGACCTGAAAGACCGCGGAGCCAAATCCGTAGAGGCCATCACTTTACTTC
>JAJTHV010000038.1 GCA_021300095.1 Flammeovirgaceae bacterium
CCCGTCTTTTCTGCCTTTGCAATTTCTTTTTCAGCAACTTCGAAACTTCGGCCTTCTAGGATCGCAGCTACCGTTACTTCGCCAACGCCCGGCACTTTCAGGAGTTTGCCTTTAGGGGTTTTGAAAACACGATCGGCCGATCCGCAATAGCTGATCAGCTGCTTAATTAGTTTGTCTCCCACTCCCGTAATTTGATGAAGGGCTAAAAAAGAAAGCCTTTCTTGATCCATGCTTTAAACTTGAATAGTGATAACCCCGGGTATCGCGAGTGATTTGACGAATGCCTATGGGTTTGATGTGAGCCGGGGAATAGCTCTGAATTTATTTACGATAGCTTTTCGCGTACTTCTACTAAAAAGGATCTCACTTTTTTTAACGAATCCAGTAAATCCATTTTATCGCGTACCGATTGGCTGTCATTTTTCAACATTTCTTTGGCACCTTGAAGAGTAAATCCCTTCTCTTTTACCAAATGGTAAATGGTGCGCACGTTTTCAATATCCTCACGTGTAAATTGCCGATTGCCTTTTCGATTTTTTTTAGGCTGTATGAGGTCGAATTCAGTTTCCCAGAAGCGTATCAGAGAAGGGGCTACATTAAACTGCTCGGCTACTTCACCGATCGAGTAATACAGCTTCTCAATTTCTTTTTCTTTGTACGCCATGTAGTGGTTACGAGAGGTAATTCATTTTAGTGCAAAATGAACATGATGCAAAGTAATAATTCTTTATGCTGGATGCAATGGTGGTTAATTTTTTTATCGAATAGTTGCTGTCAAAATTAGTTGGATTTCTTGCGAACCCAGCCCAAATCATCGATTTCGATTTTGCATTCCGGAAAATCTTGTTGGGTAAGTAACTGAATGCGCTTTAAAACGCGTTTTTCAGGGTCAATGGCAACAGGTCCGTAAAACGATTGTTTGATGGAGGTGATGTGTGCTTTGTAAAATTTGCCGGTGTTGCTGGTAAATACTTTAACGATCGGTGCCAGTCCGTTGATGCCTGAAACATTGATACCTCCATACGTGCAGAAGTTGCCCATGCTGTATGCGATAAAGCGATCTTTGTAAACTTCCACAGCGCGTGTTACGTGCGGCCCATGTCCGAAAACAACATCAGCACCCACATCGATCAATTGATGTGCAAATTGATACACATTGCCGCGATTTTCTCCGTGAAAAAGTTCGTTTTTGCGCGGCACATGTTCATGCTGCGGGCCTTCAGCTCCTCCATGAAATGAAACGATCACTACATCTACCAGCGAATCCAGTTTACGAATGATTCTTTTGGCTTCCGATAGATCATTGATACTCGGACAACCTGTGTTCGGTGCAAATGCAGCCATTCCATACGTTACACCATTGCGCTCAAAAATCACAAAAGGCTTGTTGGTTTGTCCGGCTTGATTAATTCCGGCACCTTCCAAAGCGCGTATGCTGCTTCGTTTTCCCATATCTCCAAAATCGCCTGAATGATTGTTCGCCAAGCTCATCACATCAAATCCGGCATTCACCAGATTCTGTACGTACTTCTCCGGACTGCGGAATACATAACATACTTTCGGATCGCGACACGTTTTAGCGATACCGCCTTCATTCAATAGCACGCCTTCCAGATTTCCAAAGGTGACATCCGCGTTTTGTAAAATGGGTTCTACGTCTTTCATTAATCCGCGGCCATCATCGGGCGGCAATTTTCCACCATTAGGATAATTACTGCCCATCATCATATCGCCTACGCCAATGAGCGTTACGGTATCTTTTTTAGATTGAGATTTAGCAGATGTCAGAAAACCACAGATGATCGCGAAAAGTACTATCGAACGCATGTTGTTAAAATGAAATGGAGGCGCGAAAATAGAAAATTTCAGATCAATCCAACGAAGTGGTTGACTGGCTGCCCAATTCGATCAGCTTTTCATATTCTTTGTTGCTTAAATCACGCTGGAAGAAGTTGATGGGGTTGATGGGCACATTTTTGTAATGCACTTCGTAGTGCAAGTGTGGTCCGGCTGAAACTCCGGTGTTGCCAACATAACCAATGATTTGTCCGCGCTTGATCATTTGTCCCGGTTCTACAATGTAGCGAGTCAAGTGTGCGTAGCGGGTTTCAAATCCAAAACCATGATCCAGATAAATCACATTACCATACGTTGAGTAGCCGGTGTACATCACCACCGCATCACCAGTAGCATAAACGGGAGAACCAATGGGAGCTGTAAAGTCTAATCCATTGTGCGGGCGCACATAGCCTAGTGTAGGGTGCATACGCATGCCAAAGATGGTGTGTAGTTGCTTTAGGTCTTTGTTATTGATGGGCTGAATAGCAGGTCGTGAAGCCCACATCTTTTGTTTTTTCTGCAGCTCTTCCTTTAGCTCTTGCATAGATTGTGTTTCGATGTCGAGTCGGTTTTTAATCTTCTCGGCTTTGTCGTACACATATTTTATAATAGGATAAGAGATACCTGCACTTTCTTTTTCCCGACCACCCACACCGGCTTCGCGTTGCGTTGGCGACAATGGATCGAGATCTAAAATAGTTCGGTAGTTGTGGTCATCATTTTTCTCCAGTGCAGTGAGTTGTTCAGCACTTCTTGTAAACTGGCGATTTAGTACTTGCCACTCTGCCTTTAGATGGGCATTTTCTTCCAACTGAAGTGTTTCGTCTAAAAATGGATATTTGAAGTGGAAATAAATACTTCCGGCTAAACCGATCAAAAAACAAACCGAAAGAAACCGCATGGTTTTTTTTCCAAAAGCTTTTGGCGTTACGATGATGGGCTCGTACTTACACGTTTCTTGATTATATGTGTATCTGATCTTCGCCATCAATCCAACGACTGGTTTTGTTTGGTACTGTTATAAAGCATCTGTTGAAACTGCGCACTGGTCAAACCTCCGATGATGTAATACACCGGATTTACATTTTTTCCGTTCTTGATCACTTCGTAATGCAAATGCGGGGCAATCGATCCTCCGCTCGAACCTACCACACCAATGGCTTGCCCCTTAATCACTTTTTGTCCGTAGCGCACTTTCAATTCGCCTAAATGAGCATAGCGAGTAATAATTCCGTTTCCGTGATCAATTTCTAAATAGGTACCAAAGCCCGCAACCAAACTACTTTGACTGGCTAAAATAACGGTACCACTGGCGCTGGCAACTACATCGGTGCCGATGGGCAAAGCAATGTCAACACCATCGTGGTGATAAAGGCCTTTATGAAATGGATTGATTCGCTTTCCAAAACCGGAAACCAGCTTATCTACCTCAAAACTGGCAACCGGAGCAATGGTTGGTAGTGATTTAATGGCCGAAATATCACTCCTATATATATGAGCAGATTGACTGAAAGCCTGGTTCGATGTTTTGGCTTTATTAAATAGCATTTCTGTTTGCTGATGCGTATTTTGTTCCCACTCCCCAAACAATTCGGGTTCGGCTGTTAGTATCTCGTCTTTTTCTGCTTTGGAGTTATCTGTAGGAAGGTTGGCCTTGGTTTCAAAGAGCTGTTCGTAAAGGCGGGTATCTTCCTCCTTTAGTTGATGGATGCGTTCGTTCGATTCTTTCAGGCTGGCGGCCAACACTACTTTATATTCTTTTAGGGCTGCATTTTCCGCCCGAAGTGTTTTTTCCAGAGGCGTTTCTACAAAATAGTTTTGAAGCATAACCAGCCCCACGAAGAAAAGTCCACCTAAAACGATATACCCAAACGCGCTAAAGACAATGCTCAGCACAGAAACACTCGCTCTTTCATATCGCAAGGTTTTAGGGTTATATCTAAACTTAGTTTCAGCCAACTTTTACTCGTTTTCTTTTAAAATGCCCTTAATGGGTTAATTTTGTGCTTTTGTTTGTTATTGAACCCATAAAAATAGGGAAATACTTTTCCCAACCAAAAGCTTAATTCGACCAAATGCATATGAACTCGGCCACCATCCGGCAAAAATTCCTGGAATTCTTTGAAAGCAAAGGCCATAAAATCGTGCCTTCTGCCCCTTTAGTGCTTAAAAATGACCCTTCCTTGCTGTTTACCAACTCGGGGATGGTTCAGTTTAAAGATAATTTTTTGGGAAACGCGGTTCCTAAAAATAAGCGGGTAGCCGATACCCAAAAGTGCCTTCGCGTAAGCGGCAAGCACAACGACCTGGAAGACGTAGGTCTCGATACCTACCATCACACCATGTTTGAAATGCTCGGAAACTGGAGTTTTGGCGACTATTTCAAAAAAGAAGCAATTAGTTGGGCTTGGGAACTCCTCACAGAAGTTTATCAATTACCCAAAGACCGATTGTATGTTACTGTTTTCGGTGGTGATAAAGGCGACAACCTGCCGGTTGACGAAGAAGCGAAAGATCTGTGGCGTGCCGTAGTGGCCGAAGACTGTATTTTACATGGAAGTAAGAAAGACAATTTCTGGGAGATGGGCGAGAGTGGACCATGTGGTCCTTGTTCAGAAATCCACATTGACCTACGCTCTGCCGAAGAAGTGGCGAAGAAACCCGGTCGCGATTTAGTCAACAGCGATCATCCGCAAGTCGTAGAAATTTGGAATCTGGTATTCATTCAATTCAACCGATTAGCATCCGGAGCTTTAGAGCCGTTGCCTGATAAACACGTAGACACAGGTATGGGCTTCGAACGCTTGTGCATGGCTATTCAGGGAAAGACTTCCAATTATGATACCGATGTATTCCGTCCGATGATGGATTTCATCGCCATGCATGGCAATGTGAAGTATGGCGATAACATTAAGACTGACATAGCCATTAGGGTAATGGCCGATCATATCCGTGCAGTTTCTTTTGCTATTTCCGATGGACAATTACCTAGCAATACAGGAGCAGGTTATGTAATCAGAAGGATTTTGCGCAGAGCCGTGCGTTATGGTTTCTCGTATTTGAATTTCAAAGAGCCATTCATGCATCGCCTCGTGCCATTATTGGCTATTCAACTGAAAGATGTGTTTCCTGAATTGCATCAGCAACAAGAGTATGTGGAAAAAGTGGTGCATGAAGAAGAAATTTCTTTCTTGAGAACGTTGGAGAAGGGTATTACAATTTTAAATGAAAAAATAGATCCTTGTATTACATTAAGTCATTCATTTTACTCTTATCTGGATTTGGAGTTTAAGACCCTTCCAAAAGATGCCAATCGAATCCAAAAAACTTTAGAAAAACTAAGAGATCTTAAGCTCATAAGTGAAATTCAGTTTTATAAGTCTAGCCAAATCAATCTAAATCATTCCGGTGACTACGAAACTGCACAAACTAAAGTTAGGCATTATCTAATTAGTCTTTTTGATATTGATGGTAATACAGCTTTTTTACTTTACGACACTTATGGATTCCCATTTGACCTTATCAACTTAATTGCGAGAGAGAAGGGAGCAATTTTGACAGGGGATAGAGGTATAATTGTGGATGAAAAGGGCTTTAATGAAGAGATGGCCAAACAAAAATCCCGCTCTAAAGCTGATGCATCCAAGGAAACCGGAGATTGGGTAACCGTTGCTGAAGGTGATAAGCCTGAGTTCATTGGCTATGATGAACTGACTTCCTCATCACGAATTTTGCGCTACCGCAAGGTGAAGCAGAAAAACAAAGAACTGTTTCAGTTGGTATTAGATAAAACTCCTTTCTATGCGGAAAGCGGAGGCCAGGTAGGAGATACCGGTGTGTTGGAAATTGCCGGTGAGAAAATTCATGTGGTGGATACCAAAAAAGAAAATGACTTGATTGTACATTGGGTAGAAAAGCTACCTGCACAGATCGAAGCGCCTGTCACTGCTCAGATAAATGTACCCAAGCGCAAGTTGTCCATGAGTAATCACTCGGCTACGCACTTGTTGCATGCAGCCTTGCGCCAGGTGTTGGGCAAACACGTAGAGCAAAAAGGATCATTGGTGAATGATAAAATTCTTCGTTTCGACTTCTCGCACTTTGCGGCTATGACCAGCGAAGAGCTTTCGCGCGTGGAAACGATCGTCAATGAAAAAATCCGGGAGAATATTCATCTGGATGAAAA
>JAJTHV010000175.1 GCA_021300095.1 Flammeovirgaceae bacterium
TGTTTATAACCATTATCTGTTTCTATTCGCTTGGGAACTGATAAGATGGGTGTAGTACATATTTTTATGCCGCTTGCATTGGTAAAAGATGAGAGGCTGTTGGAGCTCATTCGGTATGACTTTCCTTTCGAGGTTTCAATTTTGAAACTACTTCCATACTTTCCGCCAATCGTATAAATTCCAAGCACACGTTCGTCATTCTTACTCACCGGCAGCACGTAGTCCAGAAACAGAATACTACAAAAGAACAATGTCACTTTCGATATAAAAATGACTTTGGAAAGATGGCGATCCATCAGGTCTAACATTTGCCTGCGCTCCGAAGGGCGGTGGTGCAGCGGTTCCGCATTGGCGCGTGGCCGATAGCGCGGGTCGCGATGAGCAGGTGCCGATTTTTCTTCTACTCCCTGTTGCGGAGCATCACCTGCCAACATTTGATCGTACAGGTATTTTTTAACCGGATCACTCAGTGCCTCGTACGCCTCATTGATTTCCCTGAACTTCTCTGCGGCATCCATCGAAGGATTGCGATCGGGATGATACAACAGCGCCAGCCTGCGATAGGCGCGTTTGATATCTGCGTCACGCGCGTGGATGGAGATTTGAAGTATGAAATAATAATTTTTCAAGAATCAAGTATAGGGAATTGCCCCAAAATAATAAAGCCCCAATGAAGGGGCTCTATAAAAGTACTTAGGTAAACTGGCTTTTAGCGCTTCACTACAAAGGTGAGTACCGGGCGCTTGGCTTTACTTACCACATCTTCTGCAATGCTTCCCGCCAATACGTGTGCAAAGCCAGTGCGGCCGTGTGTAGCCATGGCAATCAAATCGGCATCGATGCTGTCGGCAAAGTATAAGATACCCTGCTCTTCGCTCAAATCGTTGTATACGTTGATAGTGAAATTCTTGAGTTGTAAGCTCTTAGCGAACTTGTTCATGTATTCCTTCACCACTTTATCGCGTTGGAAATCGCCCGGGGTGTTGATGCGCACCAGGTGAATGGTTGAGTCATACAATTGTTGTGTGCGTTTAACAATTCGTGAAAATACTTCCTCATCTTTTGACATCGCTGTAGCATACACAATATTTTTAAAATCTGTTGATGACGGCTTTTTATGAACCGTCAGAATTGGGCACTTGGAATGACGCACAATTCGTTCGGTGTTAGTACCAATTACCATCGCTTCCAGGTTCGTTTGGCCGCGAGTACCCATTACAACTAAATCCACTTTTTGTTCAGCTATGATTGCATTCATACCGTGGAATGGATTTCCGAGTCGTAACTCACCTACTACTTTCACCGCATCGAAACGAGGATCTTTCACCAACTTTTCCAGTTGTGCCTTGGCCTTTTCTAGAAGCTTGAAGGTAAACAAACGATTTTCCCAATCATCTTTTACATAATCACCAGTAATGCGATACGAATCGGGTGTAGCCTCTTCTACCACATGCAATAAGTAAATGGTAGCACCTGCTTTCTTGGCTATCTCAAAGGCGGTTTCATAGGCGGTAACGGAAGTTTTCGAGAAATCGGTAGGAACTAATATTTTTTTCATAACGGATAAAATTTTCGTTTTAAGTTCTAAGTAAAAATAAGCTATTTTAGTTCTTCCTGTTCATTTTTTGAGTGGAATACTTACATCGAATTTAATTCCCTTTTTGCGGCTACTTGCATACAGCCACGGGTTGGCGAATGTCTGTGGCCATCGTGTGGTGGTGAGTCCAGAACACTCTGCCAATCAATAAAATACCAGTTACTAAGAACAAGGAGGTGGTAACACGTTGATAGCTCATCTTACGGAAAAAGCCGTTTGCCATCCATGTAATGCCCACCATCACGGGCCATGTTCCCAGGCCAAATACAATCATAAACCAAAATCCATCGATCGAACTTGGCAGCATGAAACATGAGGCTACGGCCATATAGGTAAGTCCACAAGGCAATAGTCCGTTAAGCATCCCTAAAACCAACATAGAAATAGGGGTGCGAGCCGGCAACCAATAGCCAAACCATTTGCGCAAATGCGAAAGAAACTGAGCTACACCATTGCTGATGAACGGAATGTTAATTTTTTTGAAAACCCCAAATCCGAGAAACAAAAAGACAATGCCCATGGCGAGCGAAAGGTAGTTTTGCTGTGGCACTTGAATCCAACTGCTGCCGACAGCCGCAGCTACTGCACCTAATATTCCATACACCAATACACGACCGGAATTATAGATGATCTTGGAAATCAAGAATGGGTTATGGGTAGTGGCCGCCATTACCAAAGGACTGCACATGCCCACGCAGTGAAAACTGCCGGCAAGCCCCATGATCAAAGCGGTTACGATCCAATTCATAATACCATCAATTTTTCAAAATAATACTCTTTGCCATTCATGCTCCATTGCATGGTAACACGATAGAGACCTTTTTCTGATACTTGTAAAGCAAAATCCTGTTCGGTGTCTTTGCTCAACTTAAATTTTTGATCCAACCTGGAATCAGATGGGCGGGTCAACCGAATTTCGCCATGCTCTAATGCACTCAATGCGGGATAAGAAATTTTAATATGCTGCTGCGAAAGTGTCAAACTCGGTTCGCTTTTTAAATCCACCATGTTTTGTTGTTTGGTCATCTTAGCCTGATGCACCAACTCATCCTGATAGTAATTAGCTGAGACCAAACTCACATCTTGGCGAACACAAATGGTAACGAGTGTGCCGATAAACAATGCAAACCCGATAAAAGAAAAGATAACCCATTTCATAGCTTCTATTTTTTAAATGATTTTATCGGACCTATAAACTTTGCCTTGGCTGTGCCAATGCGTTTTCCGGCTTTATAAATTCCCACTTCAATAATGGTTTTCCGATTGGTGAGCGCTTCTTCCGGCAACTTCACCATCACAATACTTTTTAAAATTCCTTCTTTTGGCACGATAATTTTCTCATCGCCAATTTTCTTCAGTGTAGCGGTAGCCGGAGATTCTATTTTCAAATCTAGGTTAATATCTTCGAATGTTTTGTTCATGAACTCCAGCGTGTACAAATTGGTGATCTTGCCATCGTCTGTTTTCGTGTAGAGCGTGCCGGGTGCCTTTAGAATTGTAGTTTCAATATCAGCACGGGTGAAGATGAAATAACTCAACAAACACAGCAATGCTGTGAGCACTACGGTATAACCAATGGTGCGTGGTGTCAACAGCTTTTGTTTTCCGTCTTTAATCGCATTGTACGATGAATAGCGGATAAGCCCTTTTGGTTTTTCAATCTTGGTCATCACATCATCACACGCATCAATGCAGGCAGTGCAATTGACACACTCCAATTGAGTTCCATTGCGAATGTCGATGCCGGTAGGGCACACATGCACACACAATTTACAGTCGATACAGTCTCCTTGCTTCTCGGTAATTTTTGATTGGTCTTTCTTCAGCTTACCACGCTTTTCACCCCGCAGCCAATCGTAAGCAACCACAATCGAATCTTTTACCAACAACACGCTCTGCAATCGGCCATAGGGGCAAACCACAATACACGCCTGCTCGCGAAACCAAGAGAACACGCCATAAAAGATGGACGTAAAAGCAATGAGACCAATAAAACCACTGAGGTGTTCGGTGGGGGGTTGCGAAATAATTTCTTTCACCTGATCGATGCCGATGAGATACGCCATCGCCACATGAGCAATCAACAATGCAATGACGATAAATATGATATGCTTGAGTGACTTCTTAAAAATCTTAGAGCTAGTCCATGCCTCTTTGTTTAACCTGCGTTGTTCGTTGGCATCGCCCTCAATCCAATATTCTACTTTGCGGAATACCATTTCCATAAACAGCGTTTGCGGACACGCCCATCCACACCACACGCGCCCGAAGGCTACTGTAAACAA
>JAJTHV010000016.1 GCA_021300095.1 Flammeovirgaceae bacterium
CCACAAACAAATTGGTGTTGCGTGTGCCACCGTTGTTTCGGTTCGATGAAAAGATGATTTTCTTTCCATCGGGCGAAAACATTGGAAACGAGTCAAACACTTTGTCATACGAAATCTGTTCCAGATCACTGCCATCGGTGTTGATCATAAATAAATTGAACTCAAAGCCTCTTTTACCTTTGTGGTTGGAGCTGAAAATGATCTTCTTTCCGGAAGGATGATAGAACGGTGCCCAGTTGGCTTTGCCCAGATTAGTCAGTTGTTTCAAATCCGAACCATCCACGTTGCATGTGAAAATTTCCATTTGGGTAGGTGCTACTAAACCTTGTTTCAGGTAATCGAGGTATTCTTTTTTGGCTTCCTCGGTGGTAAAGCGTGACGCACGAAAAACAATTTTCTTTCCATCCGGTGAAAAGAACGCACCACCATCGTACCCAACTTCATTTGTGATTTGCTTTACATTTTTTCCGTTGATGTCCATGGTGTACAAATCCAAATCTCCATTGCGGGTAGAAGTAAAAACAATCTTATCTCCTTTCGGGGAAACCGTAGCTTCGGCATCATAGCCAGGTGTTTTGGTCAACTGTTTCAGTTGTTTTCCATTCAGGTCAGCCACGAAAATGTCGTAGCTATCATAGATCGGCCATAGGTACTTGCCACCGGGTGTGCGCTCAACATCTTTAGGACAATCCTTACCGCCTAAATGTGTGGACGCATAGAGAATGGTTTTGTTTCCCGGAAGGAAAAAAGAACAGGTAGTTCTACCCAGTCCGGTGCTGATCAGCGTTGGCTTTTTAGAACCATCACTCAGATCCATTCCTTCGATAGGCATATAAAAAATCTGATCGCAATTAAGTCCCCAGGCTTTGTTGTTGGATTGAAAGCTCACCATTTTACTGTCGAAGCTCCAATACGCTTCGGCATTATCTCCACCAAACGTGAGCTGCCGCAAATTTTTAAAATGCTTTTCTTCGCTGTAGCGCAAAGAGTCTCCTTCATTAGTTGGAGATGTAGTGGCGGTTCGAAATGACAAAAGGGCAATGGCCGCGGCAAAAACGAAAACAAGTAGAAATCTCATAAATAGGTTAAAACGCAAAGATATAATTAAGCTGCTTTCGCTGTTTCCTCTTCCTTCAAAGTTCGTCTCAAAATTTTGCCCACGTTGGTTTTAGGCAGTTCGGTTCGGAACTCGAAGTACTTTGGCACTTTATAATTGGTCAGGTTTTCGTGACAGAATTTCTTCAATTCTTCCTCCGTCAGGCTTTGGTCTTTCTTCACAACGAAAGCTTTGATTACCTCACCTGATTTTGCATCAGCTACGCCAATGGCGGCTACTTCCAATACTTTGGGATGGCCGGCCAAAACATTCTCTATTTCATTGGGGAAAACATTGAATCCAGACACTTTAATCATGTCTTTCTTACGATCCACTATCTTGAAATATCCATCGGCATCCATCAAACCGATGTCGCCTGTACGAAACCATTCGTTATTAAAGAATACGCCATCATTGTCTTTTTGCCAGTAGCCACGCATCACCTGTGGACCACGAGCGCAAATTTCGCCCGTCTCGCCTTGTGGCAGTTGCTTACCATCGTCATCGAAAATAGCTACTTCCGTACTTGGCATAGGTATGCCAATGGTGCCTCGCTTGTGATTTCCAACCAAAGGATTACAGCACAGCACCGGTGAAGTTTCGCTGAGGCCGTAGCCTTCTACCAACGGACTCTTCGTAATTTCTTCCCACTTGATGGCTACTGCATCTTGCACAGCCATCCCACCACCAACAGCGCCTTTTAATTTTGAAAAGTCGCAGGTGGCGAAATCCGCATTGTTAATTAAACCATTGAACAATGTGTTGACTCCAGTAATGATCGAAAATTGATACTTCTTAATTTCTTTGACGAATCCGGGAATATCGCGTGGATTGGTAATCAACACATTGCGCAAGCCTTTGTGAAACATCAACACGCCATTCACAGTGAAGGCGAAGATGTGATAGAGTGGCAACGCAGTGATTACAATCTGTTGCTCGCTGGGGGATAACAATGGACCGAACCAATGGGAAATCATCATGTTGTGCGCAATAATGTTTCGGTGCGACAATTGGGCACCTTTCGAAATACCGGTAGTGCCCCCGGTGTATTGCAGCACAGCCACGTCTTCCACATCTATGGCTGGTTTTTTCAGCTTTTGGTTGGCTCCTTTCGCCAACACCGTCTTAAAAGAAATCGCAGTTGGCAGGCTGTAATCCGGAACCAGTTTCTTGATATGCTTCACTACGAAATTGACAATCGCTCCTTTCACCAATCCAAGCATGTCGCCCATATCGGTTACGATGATGTGCTTCACATTAACACGGTCTTGGATCTGTTGCAGGTTGTGTGCAAAGTTGGCAACAATCACGATGGCTGAAATACCGGAATCTTTAAACTGATGCTCCATTTCGCGTGGAGTATACAACGGATTGGTATTCACCACGATAAGACCTGCCTTTAGCGATCCAATCATGGCAATTGGAAACTGCAAGAGGTTAGGCATTTGAATGGCGATGCGTTCGCCCTTTTTTAAGCCCAATTCATTTTGCAGGTAAGCTGCAAAGTTGGTCGAAAGGCGGTCTACCTCGCCATAGGTGATTTTTCCACCCATGTTCTCGAAAGCGATTCGGTCCGCATATTTTTTACAAGCCGTTTCAAACAATTCGGGCAAGGAAGAAAACTCGAGAGGCTGAAGTTGTTGCGGAATACTGGCCGGATAATTTTTAAACCAAGGAAATGAGCTCATAGTAACAGGATTTGAAAACAGAACCCAATTAGGTTAAAAATGTTGCGCGAAGCAATCGTTTGTTTAGACGATTTTTAAATAAATGAAAAAGCCCCTCTGAAAATCAGAAGGGCTTTATAGCTGTAGAGGAAGGGTTCGAACCTTCACGGGGAAGTTAGCTGCAAGGCATTAAGAGAACATTTAGTGGTCAACCCATTACCTTGCGTTTATCCTTGGCTCCCCACCCCCGAGACAGGAGGGCTTGTCTGCCAATTTCAACACCCTACATTGTAAATTATGATACAAATTAACGAATTACCTGATACATAAGTCAACAATACGCACGAATTATTACAATATTTATAATTATATACTCAAATACTTATACATTTATTAAAATTTCAATTTTAATATGCCCAAGAATTATCAACTTGACAATACAGATCTCAGAATTTTGGAGATTCTGATGCAGGATGCGAAACGGCCCTACACGGAAGTAGCTAAAAAGGTCAATGTTTCTCAGGGAACCATTCACGTGAGGATGGCCAAAATGGAAGAAGCCGGCATTCTCGACAAAACAACCCTCAAAATCAATTACGCCAATCTCGGCTACGACATTACAGCATTCATCGGTATCTATTTGGAAAAGAGCGCTTTATATGATAAGGTTCTAACAAAACTGAAGGATATACCTGAAATCGTGAGCATCCACTACACCACCGGCAATTATTCAATGTTCCTAAAAATCCATTGCCGAGATACGAATCATCTAAAGGAAGTACTTCACGATAAAATGCAACAGGTAGAGGGAATTGATCGAACGGAGACCATGATATCACTCGAAGAAAGCTTAGACCGTAACCTTAAGCTGGTCAGCTAAATAATTTTACTGTTTAAAGAACCTTAAAACCCGTTTATTGTTCTTATTTTTGACTTTCTATTTAAAATTAGTCTAAATAGGTTGGAATGAGCAAAGACAATCAGGTTCTGGAGGAGTTTACCTCCAAAGAATATGAGCACGGCTGGAATGTAAATCTGGAAGCAGATGAAGCGCCCAAAGGCTTGAGCGAAGACACGGTGCGTTTTATATCAGCTAAAAAGAATGAACCTGCTTGGCTATTGGAGTGGCGCCTGAAGGCATATCGCCAATGGGAGAAGATGACCGAGCCAATGTGGGCTAATGTTCATCACCCGCAAATCAATTATCAAGACATAATCTATTACTCCGCTCCCAAGCAAAAGAAAAGCATCAGTGGCCTGGATGAGGTTGATCCTGAGTTGATTAAGACTTTCGAAAAGTTAGGTATATCTATAACCGAACAAAAACGATTAACAGGTGTAGCGGTAGATGCGGTCATTGACAGTGTGTCGGTAGCTACCACCTTCAAAGAAACTTTAGGTGAGCTTGGAATCATCTTTTGTTCTTTCAGTGAGGCTGTAAAAGAACATCCGGAGCTAATTAAAAAGTACCTGGGCTCGGTCGTGCCCATGAACGATAATTATTTTGCAGCTTTGAATTCAGCTGTTTTCTCAGACGGTTCATTCTGCTACATTCCAAAAGGCGTTCGTTGCCCAATGGAGTTATCCACTTACTTCCGTATCAATGCGGCCAATACAGGGCAGTTCGAACGAACTTTGATTATCGCTGATGAAGGTTCGTATGTCAGTTACCTGGAAGGTTGCACCGCTCCGATGCGCGATGAAAATCAGTTACACGCTGCGGTAGTTGAGCTGTACGCGATGAAGGATGCCGAAATCAAATATTCAACGGTTCAAAACTGGTATCCGGGAGATAAAAACGGAAAAGGAGGCATCTACAACTTCGTTACGAAACGCGGTCTTTGTTTTGGAGACCATTCTAAGATTTCGTGGACGCAGGTAGAAACCGGATCTGCAATTACCTGGAAGTATCCTTCGTGTGTCTTAAAAGGCGACTATTCCATGGGTGAATTTTACTCCGTGGCTGTTACCAACAATTACCAACAAGCCGATACCGGCACGAAGATGATTCACATTGGTAAAAACACCAAGTCGCGCATTGTGTCGAAAGGAATTTCTGCGGGGAAATCCCAGAACAGTTACCGAGGTCAAGTACATATTATGAAGCGTGCGTCTAATGCGCGCAATTTCTCACAATGCGATTCTTTGTTAATGGGCGATCAGTGTGGAGCACACACGTTTCCTTACATTGATGTAGAAAATCAAACTGCACGTATTGAGCACGAGGCTACTACATCTAAAATTGGCGAAGACCAGATCTTCTACTGCCTGCAGCGCGGTATTGACGAAGAAGCAGCAGTGGCTTTAATTGTGAATGGCTATGCCAAAGAAGTATTGAATCAGTTGCCAATGGAGTTTGCCGTAGAAGCCCAAAAACTATTAGCACTGACTTTAGAAGGAAGTGTTGGTTAATATAATTGAATTTGAACTCTATGTTATCTATAAAAAATTTACAGGCTCGCATTGGTGAGAAAGAGATTCTGAAAGGAATCAATTTAGAAGTAAATGCCGGTGAGGTTCACGCCATCATGGGACCGAACGGCTCGGGGAAAAGTACGCTGGCATCTGTGCTGGCTGGTCGTGAAGATTATGAAGTGACCTGTGGCGAAGTGGAATTCAACGGAAAGAATATTCTGGAATTAGATCCTAGCGATCGCGCAGCGGAAGGTATTTTCCTTGCCTTTCAATATCCGGTGGAGATTCCGGGTGTGAGCACCATCAACTTCATGAAAACGGCTGTGAATAAAATTCGTCAATACCGCGGACAAAGCCCGTTGGATGCAGTTGCCTTTCTGCAACTGATGAAAGAAAAAATGAAGTTGGTTGAAATTGATCAATCACTCCTTAGCCGCTCGTTGAATGAAGGTTTCTCCGGTGGTGAAAAGAAACGCAACGAGATTTTTCAAATGGCCATGCTCGAGCCTAAGTTGTCCATCTTAGATGAGACAGACTCTGGCTTGGATATCGATGCCTTAAAAATTGTGGCCAATGGTGTAAACTCATTGCGCTCTAAAAACAACGCTACCATTGTGGTGACTCACTACCAGCGACTTTTAGATTACATCGTTCCTGATTTCGTGCATGTGCTTTACAAAGGCAAAATTGTGAAGTCTGGGACCAAAGAGTTAGCCAAAGAACTGGAAGCAAAGGGATATGATTGGATTAAAAATGAAGCAGCCCTCGTTTAATCTATGACTACTGCTACTGAATCCATCTGGAAAGAAATACTGGCGAGCTCCACTCCTACCTACTTTGAGGATGGAAAGGAAGCTCGCAAAAAAGCGTTTGCCCAACTTTCAGAAATTGGACTACCTACTTCCAAATCGGAAGAGTATAGATTCACACCCATCACGAAGGCGTTGGAGAAAAGATTTACTTGGACAAGGTCCACTCCTGCTTCTTCTGCGGTTTCGATTGATCAATTCTTACCAGCGATTGGAGATACACACCTGATCGTTCTTATTAATGGTAAATTCTCCAAGAATCTCTCTCAACTCGAAGGATTAGAAGCGAATGTGGTGGTGTCATCTTTTGAAGAGGCCGATTCGAAAACGAAATCCATTATTCAATCACTTATAGGAACTGTCAGCAAAACAGAAGATCCATTTGCAGCTATGAACAGCGCCTACTTTCAGGAGGGAATTTTTATTCATGTTCCGGCTAATATACAGGTCGCCAAGCCCATTTTGGTGTTGCACATCAACGCTGCACAAGAGAAGCAAGTAATTACTCATACACGATTGCTCGTTTCTATCGAAAAAGGTAGCAGTTTATCCATCATCGAAAAATCAGATTCGCTGGGAACGCAGCCTTGCTTCCACACCTTTACGGAAGAGATGATTGTAGCTGAAAATGCGGTGCTGGATTATTGCAAAATTCAAAATGATGCGGGTGCTGCACATCAGGTTTCGAATACATTCATTGCGCAAGCAGATAGCAGTCGGGTGAACACATTTACGCTTACGCTGAATGGCCAGATCATCCGAAACAATTTGACCATTCAAATCAATGGCGAACAGTGCGAGTCGCACTTTAATGGCTTGTATTTGGTGAATGGAAATACGTTGGTAGACAATCACACCGTAGTGGATCATCAGAAGCCCAATTCATTCAGCAATGAAATGTATAAGGGCATTATGGACGATCAGGCGAAAGGAGTTTTCAATGGCAAAATCTACGTTCGGCCGCATGCGCAGAAAACAAACGCATTTCAGTCGAACCGAAATATTCTGATGAGCGAATCGGCCACCATCAACACCAAACCACAATTAGAGATTTGGGCCGATGATGTGAAGTGTTCGCACGGATGTACTACCGGTCAATTGGATGAAGAAGCACTTTTCTATTTACAAGCACGTGGCATACCTTACGCTTCCGCGAAAGCGATGTTGTTGTATGCTTTTGCTTTGGATGTACTCACCGTAGTTAAAAACGAAAACTTAAAAGCCTATTTGGATCAGTTGATTTCAGAAAGGCTTCATAAAAACTTTTGATATGAGTGCCGTGCTTGCACCAGTGTTGGATATTCAAAAAATCAGAGAAGAGTTTCCGATTCTTCATCAACAGGTGAACGGCAAGCCACTAATCTATTTTGACAACGCGGCTACTAATCAAAAACCGAAGAGAGTCATTCAGGCGCTGACGAATTATTACCAAAACGATAACGCAAATATCCATCGCGGTATCCATACTTTAGCTGAAAGAGCTACACGCGCCTATGAAGACACGCGTTTGGCGATGCAAGCGTTTATTCATGCCGAGCACAGCGAAGAAATCATTTTCACACGTGGCGTTACCGAAAGCATTAACCTCGTAGCATCGTCTTATGGACGCACATTTTTGAAGGAAGGTGACGAGATTATCATCTCTGGATTAGAACATCATTCCAATATTGTTCCCTGGCAACTGATCGCGGAAGAAAAGAAAGCCATCATTCGGGTGATCAATATCACTCCCACTGGAGAAATCGATTTGGATCATCTGAAATCATTGCTCACCTCAAAAACTAAAATTGTAGCTGTCAATCATGCGTCCAACAGTTTAGGAACCATCAATCCGATCAAAGAGATAATTTCATTAGCGCATGAATTTGGTGCAGTGGTTTTGATTGACGGAGCTCAGGCATCAGCACATTTGCCAATCGATGTAGTTGAGTTAGATTGTGATTTTTATTGCATCTCTTCCCATAAAATGTATGGCCCTACAGGAACCGGAATTTTGTATGGGAAAAAGGAGCTGTTAGAGAAAATGCCTCCTTACATGGGCGGTGGTGAAATGATCAAGAATGTATCGTTTACGAAAACGACTTACAATGATCTTCCCTACAAATTTGAAGCAGGCACACCTAACATAGCCGATGTGATCGCATTAAAGGAAGCGATAGATTTCATCAACGAATTGGGCAAAGAAAATATCGCGGCACACGAGCACGAGTTGTTAGTCTATGCCGCACAACGGTTAAGCGAAATTCCATCCGTACGATTGATTGGAACATCATCACAAAAAGTAAGCGTGCAGTCGTTTGTCATTGAAGGCATCCATCCGTTTGATATCGGCCAGATGTTAGATTCCCGCGGAATCGCAGTGAGAACAGGGCACCATTGCACCCAACCGTTGATGGATCATTTTGGTTTGGAAGGAACGGTACGCGCTTCATTTTCAGTATACAATACCAAAGAAGAGATTGATGCCCTTTTGGAAGGATTAAAGAGAATCGTTAAATTTCTTAACTAATTAAATTGGTTATGGAAAACGAACAAAGAATTGTTGAATTGTTGGCAGAAACGCTGATCAAATTTGATCAGATGATTGATGAGCAGAAACAAACAAATAAAAGGCTTGGGAATGTTGAGCGGACGCTTTCCGAAATGGAAACGAGTTTGTTGAGTGTGGACAAAAGACTTGAAAAAGTAGAATCAGGTGTTAACAAGTTAAATCTACAATCAACCGAAAACACTCGGGCTATCTTCAAACTAGCCAACGAAATTGAAAACATTGCCCATTTGCACGAACGCGTAACCAAATTAGAGAAAGCAGTTTATAAATGACCATCAACGAAACACAAGATCAGATTATCAGCGAATTTTCCTTGTTGGATGGCGACATGGAAATGACGGTATTCTACATCATGGAGTTAGGTCAGAAATTGCCGGAAATGAATGCATCCGATAAATCCGAGTTGAATGAAGTAAAAGGTTGCCAATCGAAGGTTTGGTTAACAGCGAATCTTGAAAACAACGGTCTTCAATTTTCTGCCGATAGCAATACAGCTATCACCAAAGGATTGGTGAGTTTGTTAGTCAGAATCTTCAATGGGCAAAGTCCGGATGACATTTTATCAGCTGATCTTTACTTCATGAAAAAGATTGGCATGGAACGCTTTATTGGAACACAACGTTCCAATGGTTTTGCTGCCATGATCAAACAAATTAAAATGTACGCTTTAGCCTTCAAATCGCAATTGACCACACCCTAATGGAAGAAGCTACAATCAATAACGTTTCAGCTCCCGAGTCAGGCATAAACCTGCGCGACAAGGTATTGGCGGCCATCAAAACGGTTTACGATCCTGAAATCCCCGTTGATATCTACGAGCTAGGATTGATTTACGAGATCAATATCTTTCCGGTAAACAACGTGTTTATCCGAATGACGCTTACTTCGCCTTCCTGCCCTTCGGCCGAGGTTATTCCCAGTGAAGTGGAGCAACGAATCAAAGAAATTGAGGGCATTAATGATGTGAAAGTAGAAATCACCTTCGATCCACCCTATTCACAGGACATGATGAGCGAAGCCGCTAAATTGGAACTAGGCTTTATGTAATTTTGTTATCAACTGTAATTCAAACAAATAGACGAAACAATCAACCTCTAACTAATACTACACAAATCATATGTATCCCGAACACTTAGTTGCCCCGATGCGCACCGATTTAACGGTGGCCGGATTTACTGAATTAAAAACTGCTGATGCCGTTGATCAGGAGTTAAAAGACCAGAAAGGTACCACCTTGTTGGTGATCAACTCCGTATGCGGATGTGCGGCCGGTGCTGCTCGTCCTGGCATTAAATGGGCGCTGCAAAATTCTGAAAAGAAGCCTGCGCATCTAACCACTGTGTTTGCCGGTGTGGATAAAGAAGCTGTTTCAAAAGCAAGGGAGTACACACTTCCCTACCCTCCATCCTCTCCTGCTATCGCGTTGTTTAAGGATGGCGAGTTGGTGCACTTTGTAGAGCGTCATCACATCGAAGGCAGAAATGCGCAAATGATCGGCCAACATCTGGTAGAGGTGTTTGACGAATTCTGCTAATCAAAACTTAATGACCAAGAGAGAGCCCGCGAAAACGGGCTCTTTTAGTTTGTTTCCAGCTCTAAATCAATTCGCGCTTCCTCCAAGTCCAATTCGTGCTCTAACTTACGGAGCGCTTCAGCACTGATCTGCTTTTCCTTCGCCAGATTTTCTAATACCACCCGTTCGCGATTAATCAACTCGCGTTGAATGCGATGAAACTCCTGAATCTCCTCTTCCGATAATTTGTTATCGGTGTTTTTATTGAGGCGTTGAATGCGTATTTCATATTTCGATTTGATCTGCGCCAACACCGCATCGTTCAAACCCAGTGAATAATTCTCTTCTATATGTTCTATCACCGAAGTAGCGATCTTAAAACGAGCGTGATCTTCTTCTACTCTGCCTCCGGCATCTTCTTTAATTCCCAACTTCTTCACCAAGGCCGGCAGCGTAGTTCCCTGCAATACCAGTGTAGCAAAAATCACAGCAAACGTGAGGAAGATGATCATATCTCGGTTTGGAAAAGGAGTCTGATCTTCGAAGGCCAACGGCAAGGCAAGGGCCGCTGCCAGCGATACCACTCCTCGCATACCAGACCAGGCCACGATCGAAACGGATCGGATATTCGTTTCCGGCTCTCGCTGTCGAATGCCTTTGCTGAGCCAGCGAGGAATGTAAGCTCCCGGAAACACCCAAACAATCCGCGCAATAATCGTAGCGATGCTCACCAAAAACCCATACCACAACAACGTGCCAAAGGAGTGGTTTTCGATATGCGACAATACAGTTCGCAGTTGCAATCCGATTAAGATGAAGATAACGCCATTGAGAATAAAGTTCACCGTATTCCAAGTAGAGTATGCTTGAATACGGGATTGATGCGTAAAAATTTTTGACGATCGTTGACTAAGAAATAAACCACAGGCCACTACCGCCAACACACCTGAAACATGAATGCGCTCGGCCAATAAGTAGGCCACATACGGTGTAAGAAAAGTAAGTGTGGTATCGGTGGTCGGATTGTTCGGAGTAATGCGATGTATCCAATAAAACAGCTGACCAATAGCGAGCCCAATCAAAATTCCAACCGAAGCCACATAGATAAAGTTGATAGTTGCCAGCCAAAAAATAAACGTACCCGTGGCTGTTGCTAGGATCGCGTAGCGCATGGCAATTAACCCGGTGGCATCATTTACTAAACTCTCCCCTTCCAGAATGGTGATCAACCGCTTGGGCACACCTAACCCTTTGGTCGCTGCAGTGGCGGCCACAGCATCCGGTGGAGAAATGATTGCACCTAACACAAATGACTCGGCCCAACCAAAGCCGGGAATAAAGTAATGCGCCACCAAAGCCACCAAGGTGGTCGTAAACAAAACACATCCAAATGCCAGCAAAGAAATGGGCCTGCTGGCTGCTTTAAAATCATTCCAGGAGGTTGTCCACGCGGCAGAATAAAGGGCCGGGGGCAAGAAGATCAAAAACACTACCTCCGGATTAAGTTCTACAATCGGCAGATTGGGTATAAGACTAATACCAATACCTGCTAGCACGAGTAGCACCGGATATGGAACTTTAATTCGATCAGTAACTTCCGCTAGTGCAGTAACAACTGCTAAAAGAAGAATAATAACGGTAATCTTTTCTAAATGCATAGAAACAAATAATCATGAAATGGTCAATCGAATCGGTTACGCTCAAAAGGATGCTTGTCCATTCCAATTAGTAAAAAGCAATAAACACAGGAAAAGTAATAGCTAATTATTCGTAATGCAATGGACAGAACAATTTTCCGATTTAATATGCTGTCAACGAACCTTTTTACAAGATGCTTGTTTTAACTTTGATTGATGAAAATAGCCGTATCCCGCAAAGAGCATTTTAATGCAGCCCATCGCTTGTTTAATCCGGCATGGAGTAACGAAAAGAACAATGCCGTTTTCGGCAAATGCAACAACCCGAATTACCACGGACATAACTACGAGTTGATCGTCACACTCATTGGAGAACCAGATCTGGAAACGGGCTACGTGTATGATTTAAAATTACTAAGCGATATAATTAATGATCATGTCCTGAAACAATTTGATCATAAAAACCTTAATTTAGATACCACCTTCTTTGCCAACCTGAACCCTACCGCTGAAAATATTGCCGTAGTCATCTGGAAGATTTTGAGGGAACGAATTGAAAGCCAGTACGAATTAAAAATCAAGTTGTATGAGACCGAAAGAAATTTCGTTGAATATCCTGCCCATTAAGCCGCATGAAGACGATGACATGGATCACGTTTCCACCTCTCACGATACCCCATTGCGAGTGGATGCTTTCGATCTGACCGATGATCAAAAAATAGAGAAAATTGAAGGTCACTTTCGTGAGATCATGCAGGTATTGGGACTCGATTTGACAGACGACAGTTTGAAAGGAACACCCAAACGCGTAGCCAAAATGTACGTGCAAGAAGCTTTCAGCGGATTGAATCCTGCGAATCGACCCAGCACACGGCTCTTCGAAAACAAATACAACTATGATCAAATGCTGGTGGAAAAGGACATCACCTTTTTCTCCCATTGCGAGCATCATTTTGTGCCCATTTACGGTAAGGTACACGTAGCCTATTTCTCTAG
>JAJTHV010000457.1 GCA_021300095.1 Flammeovirgaceae bacterium
AACTTATCAACTACCCGTGTCTGGCGGAAGTCTTCTCAATCAAAATCGAAAAAGACTTGCGCTTAGTCTATTCAATTAAGCGGTTTCATCATTTCACCCACCCATAGTTGATACGTCCTTAAAACGCGCCATTTACCATTCTCCTTACCTACGTATATTAAATACCCAACACTGCATCCGTCCACATTATATTTGAAACAGTTAAGTGCCAGATAATAGTACCCAATCTCTTCCTCTAAATCGATTACAGGATTTGACATATTTATACTACCAAAGTAACTGGAGTCATATTCAATTGTCTGGAAATCATCTTCAATAATCAAGTTGTGCTTGAATCGATAATCTTGAAATACAATGGTAACAGAATCTTGTATTTTATTGCTAAGTGTTTTTAATAATGCAATCTGAGAACCGCTGAGATTCGTTGCGTCTTTTATGAAACGATCTAAAGTTACCTTCTTAATTCGATTCGGGTATTTTTCTACGTGGTTAAGCGTGGCGCTATCCAGCGCACCAAACGTAATACTATCCAAGGCTACACCAACAGTCTGCATGACAATATCTTGTCCGTGATCTTGTTTTTCAAGACAGGCATAGAGTATAAAAGCCAAAATGATAAACTGTAATTTCATCATTCAAATTTTTTGTTGGTGCCTTTTAATAGAGAAAAAACAACTCATGAGAGCAGAACAGACTACCGATAGCTGGGAGCACACAACAAATGTTGCTAAGAATCAGAAGACTTGCGCCAGAATAAAGAGCCGGCTCACTTGTCTCGCATATTAAATTCGGCAGCTTTCTTTTTAAAATATTCTATCTCTTCTTTCGGAGTCATTCCTTCAATGTCTTTTGAAATCTGTTCTCTCCGCTGTCTCATAAATTCAACAGCATCAAATGTTTTTTTTGCTTTTGTCTCCGTTTTCATAACTCTAAAATTTCTCGTGGCGTTCTGATTTCTAAAATTCTATGTCCGTTCTTAATATTTACCGAGTTGTAGCCTCTGATTCGTGTGATGTTAACAATATGTTTGAAATTCCAACTAACTAGAATGTCGGCATTTACTAAAGTCGCGAGCGCAATGTGTCGGCAGTCAGTTCGGCTTGTTTTTCCAACTACACCTTCATTTAGATATTTCTCACCTAATTGGATAGAATCTTCAGTCTGCTCAACATATTCGATTTGCTTTTTAGGAATCGACTTGAAAAAGGCAACAACATTGTCCGGAGCACCTTGCAGTTCGGTAGTTAATATGTCCGACAAAATGACTTTAAACTTTCCTTGCTCTACCTTTTCAAAGAACAGCTTTGTATAAAACTCGAATTCTTCGTCAAAACATCCTCCAACAACAGAGGTGTCGATATAAACCCTTTGAATCATGTCCCAATTTAGCAATATTCAACGAGTCATTAAATGGTCATCAGGCCTTACCCCTCACACACCCCCCAATTTAACATTGGGTAATTCCACCTTCCCTTAATATCTTTGCCGCCTATTTTTATGCTCTTATGATCTCAGTTGACGCAGTTTCAGTCGAATTTAGTGGCACTACGCTCTTTAGCGATATTACCTTCAACATCAACGAAAACGACCGCATCGCCCTCATGGGCAAAAACGGGGCGGGCAAGTCCACGCTCCTCAAAATCATTGCGGGCGTCAACAAGCCCACACGCGGCAAGGTGTCGGCTCCTAAAGATGCTATCATCGCCTACCTGCCTCAGCACCTACTCACCGAAGACGATGCCACCGTGTTTGAAGAGGCGTCCAAAGCATTCGGTAAAATACTGGACATGAAGAAGCAGATGGACTACCTCAACTCGCAGTTGGAAACACGCACGGACTACGAGTCGGAGGAGTATTCGAAGATCATTGAACAAGTATCTGAACTCAGCGAAAAATATTACTCCATCGAAGAGATCAACTTCGATGCGGAAGTGGAGAAAACACTGATGGGTCTGGGCTTCCTGCGCAGCGATTTCACTCGCTCCACCAAAGAGTTTAGCGGGGGGTGGCGTATGCGTATTGAGCTGGCCAAGATTCTGTTACAAAAGCCGGACTTGATCTTGCTCGATGAGCCTACCAACCACTTGGACATTGAATCGGTGCAGTGGCTGGAGGAGTTTTTGAAGACCAACGCCAAAGCCGTGATTGTGATCAGTCACGATAAGATGTTTGTCGATAACCTCACCAACCGCACCATCGAAGTAACGATGGGCCGCATCTACGACTACAAAACCAACTACTCGCACTACCTGCAACTGCGGCAGGAAAGACGCGAGCAACAGCAAAAGCACTTTGACGACCAGCAGAAAGAGATTGCCGACATCACGGCTTTCATCGAGCGCTTTAAGGGCACGTATTCGAAAACACTACAGGTGCAGTCGCGCGTAAAGATGTTGGAGAAGATCAAGATCATTGAAGTAGATGAAGTCGATACTTCGGCTTTGAACTTGAAGTTCCCTCCTGCCCCGCGCAGCGGAAACTATCCTGTAATTGTGGAAGGTTTAACCAAGCGCTATGGCGACCACGTGGTGTTTCAGGATGCCTCGTTTACCATTGCCCGCGGAGAGCGGGTGGCGTTAATAGGAAAGAACGGTGAAGGTAAATCCACTTTAGTGAAAGCCATTATGGGGCAGATTGAATTTGAAGGCAAACTGCAAGTAGGACATAATAGCATGATCGGCTACTTCGCGCAAAATCAGGCCGCGTTGCTAGATGAAGACCTCACGGTTTTCCAAACCATCGATCAGATTGCCTTTGGCGACATTCGCACACAAATCAAAAACATCTTAGGTGCTTTCATGTTTGGTGGCGAGGCCATCGACAAGAAAGTAAAGATGCTGTCGGGTGGAGAGCGTACTCGTCTCGCCATGATCAAACTGTTGTTGCAGCCGGTGAATTTGTTGATTCTCGATGAGCCTACGAACCACTTGGATATCAAAACCAAAGATATTCTGAAAGATGCCCTCCGCGCCTTCGATGGCACGTTGATTCTCGTTTCGCACGACCGTGATTTCTTAGATGGCTTAGCGAATAAAGTATTTGAATTTGGTAATAAGCGAATTAAAGAGCACTTTGAAGATGTAAACGGATTCCTGCGCAACAAGAAACTGGAAAACCTGCGCGAAGTGGAACGCTCAACCAAGTAAAGCATGATCAATCCCCGGGCCATCAGCTTTTACTTACTCTACCCTTTCATTTACACGATTGCATCGCTGCCATTTTGGTTGCTCTACCGTGTATCGGATTTCTTCTATTTATTGCTGACACTCTCCGGCTACCGCAAAGAAGTGGTGGTGCAAAATCTGCGCAACTCCTTTCCTGAAAAAACGGAGGAAGAGATTCAAGTGATTCGCAAGAAGTTCTTTCGCTATCTGGTGGATTTGATTTTCGAAACACTGAAAACATTGCGCATGGATGAGAAAGAGTCGGCTGCCGGCTGCACGATGGACAATCCGCCTTGGCTTCAAAAACTACATGAACAAAAACGCAGCATCATCATTGTGATGGGGCATTATGGCAATTGGGAATGGGCTGGCCCCAGCGTAACGATAAACACCAAATATCAGCTGGTCGTGATTTATCGTCCACTCAGTCATCCGTATTTTGAAAAGATGATGGTGGGCATGCGCACCCGCTTCGGCACGATGATCACGCCTGTGCAACAAACACTCCGTGACATGGTAGCCAAGCGCAGCATGATAACTGCTACGGCTTTTATTGCCGACCAGTATCCACCTGCCGAAGGAAAGATTTGGTTGGATTTTCTGAATCAGGATACAGGCTTCTTTACAGGACCTGAAAAACTCTCGACTAAGTTCGACTACCCCGTTGTTTACATTCAGGTGAAGCGTCAAAAGCGCGGTCACTACCACATTACGCCCGAGCTACTCTTTGAGCACCCGAAGCAAACACAAGAAGGCGAGATTACACGCACATTTGCCAAGCGGTTGGAGGAGGATATTCAGGCACAACCCGAGACATGGTTGTGGTCGCACAAGCGCTGGAAGCACAAGCGTTGATCATTACGGCTACACATTGTGTAAATCATTCTACAGTACCCCTTTTTCGATCAAATACTTAGCCACAGAGTGCCGTCATTCTGACAATTTTAGCTAGCTTGCATGACCCCTAAACCTTGGTTATGAGATCTGGTAAAGAATTGCTTGCTGCCAGTAAGGCGTATGCATCTGAATACAAACTGCGAAGCTGGGTAGAAGTGTTATTAACCATCGCTTTGTCCGGAATGGTGATGTTCTTCACCCTGTTTGCCCCCATATCGATCTGGTTCAAAATTCCAATTAGCATTATCAATGGCTTGCTGTACGTGCGTTTGTTTGTCATCTACCACGACTATCAGCACCGTGCGATCTTACAGAATTCCACGTTGGCAATTTGGTTAATGCGTGCAGTGGGTGTGTATGTGCTGGCACCGGAGATGGTGTGGAAACGTACGCATGAATATCATCACAACAATAACTCCAAGCTATCCATTTCGGGCATTGGCTCCTATCCTACCGTTTGCACAAAACGCTACGTGACACTCACCAAAAAACAAAAGTTGATTTATCTGGTGAACCGCCATCCGGCTACTATTCTGTTAGGATACATCACCCTATTTATTTATTGGTTGAACTTGAAATCATTTGTGCAGAGTCCCTCTAAACACGTAGACTCATTACTCGCACTAGTAGTGCATTTTGCGATTGGCTTTGCCATTTGGTATTACATGGGCACTGCTTTGTTGTTTTTGGGATGGATCATTCCATTCTCCATCACCTTTGGAATGGGCGCTTATCTTTTCTATTGCCAGCACAACTTTCCGGGGGCTACATTTCGTGAAAATCAGGATTGGACATATGACAATGCCGCACTGTCTTCCACCAGCTATATGGTGATGAATCCGGTGATGCATTGGTTTACCGGCAATATCGGATACCACCATGTACACCATCTGAATTCACGAATACCTTTCTACCGCTTGTATGAAGTGATGCAGGACATGCCTGAGTTGCAGAATGTAGGTAAGACCTCTTGGAAAATCAGCGATATGATTGCTTGTTTTAACCTCAAGCTGTGGGATGCTGAAAAAGGCAAGATGATTCCCTTGCACGAGCTAAATAAGAATTAAGAAACTCAAAGGATAAATCCACTAAAATTTCAACAGCGCATACCCCTTTAATTGGTAAGTGGTTAATGTGGTGAGCATCGAAGTAGCAACTTTCACTTCCGGAACCATTTTAGTTCGATCTACCTTACGATTAATTAGGGATTGTCCGCACACAAAAATACGTACACCGGCACTTGACAATTCTTTGAAGAGATTCAAGTTCGGGTTATTGGTTTTGTACTTCTTGAGATAAGCTGCATTGTCCATTACATTGTACGTGGCTCCTCCATGGATCACCATCACCACGTCTAGTTTCTCCTTCGGCACACCGCCCATCACGTGCAAGTTGACAAGCCGCGCCACATTATTGATCGCCCAGCTCAGCGAGTCCGGGTTTTCGCTTTCGCGCTCCACCTCAATCACAATTTTATAATTTAAGTTGGGATCGGGTTTCTCTGCCGCATAGGGAATTTCAAAAATACCACCGTAGTTATTGACGGCCGGAAAAACTCTTTTCTGTGCGAATGCGGTGGTGGCAAGCAGGCACAAAATGAAAACGATCAGTTTATTCATAATCAATTAGTTATTTGAAATTGGCCAATGGTCTTTTAAAATATGAACGGCAGCAACGAAGATAAGAACTGCCGTAATGCGCTTGATATAAATCGGGTTAAATTTTATGGCACCTAATCGTGATCCTATCTGGCCTCCTGCCAAAACCGCAATAAGCAGCGGAAGCAGAAATGACCACTGCAAGTGCAAGCCACCTCGCAGCCATTGGCCCGTCAACCCGCTGATGGAGTTTACCAAGATAAACAAACTTGCCAGTGCCGAAATGCGTTTTGCTTCATTCCAGTTTAACAAATGCAAAATGGGCGAAAGGAAGATACCTCCTCCTATACTTACCAGTCCGGAAAGAAAGCCTATTCCTCCAGACAAAACCATTTTTGACGGTACACCCACTAGCAATGAAGCCTTCTCCTCATTTCTTGTGGGATTGATCCATAACAGCACAGCCGCAATCAGCAGCGAGACAGCCAGGATGATGAAGAACACATTTTGCTCGAGCTTCCACATTCCGCCCACCAGCGCAAAAGGAACACTCGCTACTAAAAAGGGCCACACTTCTTTCCAGTCAATTTTTCCTTCCCGGTAGAATACAATCGTACCGCCCGTCACCACCACGATGTTGCACAGCAAAGCGGTTGGACGAATTACATCCGGAAGCAATAAAAAGAAGGGCTGAGCCAACAGCGCCAGATAACTGGATCCTCCACCAAAGCCTACCGATGCATAGACCAAGGCAATCACAAAAAACGCTAGAAGTAAAATGTAAAACTCCATCAATTCATTTCACAGAAATTTTGTCATCCTCCAATAGTAGACATCGATTCATTTACAGGTATTCCTTTCGTGCGATTGCGTTCGGCTTCAAAGCCGTCTTTAGGCCTTGATGAAAATGCGCACATCAGCTTCTCTTTGATTTCTTCATCGCTTCTTCCTTCGCGCATCAGCGTTTTGATATTGAGAACACCATCATCATACAAACAAGTTTTCAGTTCTCCTTGTGCGGTTACCCGAATGCGGTTACAGGTGCCACAAAAAGTGCGGGTAAACGCTGCAATTACTCCGATCGAACCCGTGGCTCCCGGCAGGCGATAATGGTATGCCGTAGAATGTGCAGGATCCGGTTCGCGCTGTAAATCCGGATAGGCCTGCTGAATGAAGCGCACTATTTCAGTATGTGTCCATTTAAGTTGCGCGTAATGGCTGCCTTCTCCATTGAAAGGCATCTCTTCGATAAAACGAACGGATACTGGATAGTGTCTGGTTAACGCCACCAGCGGGATGATGTCATCGATGTTTTTGTTTTCCATGACCACCGCATTGATCTTGACAGGAATATCATTCTCCATCAGCAATTGAAAGGCTAGCCATGTCTTTTCAAACTCATCTCTGCGGGTAATCACTTTAAAGCGCTCCCGATCCAGGGTATCCAAACTGAGGTTAACCGAGGCGATGCCCAGTCTTTTCAGTTCAGCGATATGCGGTGTCGTGAGCAGTCCATTGGTTGTAAGATGTAAATCGTTGATGCCGTCAATGGCTACAATCCTCTCAATCAGTTGCATCAGATCGGTGCGCAAAAAAGGTTCGCCTCCGGTCAGCCGCACTTTCGAGATACCCATGGATGCCAATAAGTTTACCAATCGCTCGATCTCTTCAAAAGTAAGTAGCTCTTTCTTAGGCAGATAATGAATACCTTCTTCCGGCATGCAATAGAAGCAGCGCAAATTACACCGATCTGTTACCGCCAACCTAAGGTAGTTGATGGGGCGTCCGTGGTTATCAAATAATATTGATGATGGCATGGAGGGCGAAGATAGGAATGATCCGATAAATCTCTGATTATAATTTAGATGTCAAGTTAAGCCGTCTATTTACACCTCACCTGAATCCTCTCCACAAGAGAGGACTTGGGCGGAGCTTAACTTGATGACATTCCCTTATATTTGCTTGTATATGGTAATCCACATCAAGGCATTCGGTATTTGCAAAGACTGGCTGGGTGGCAGAGAGATTGCGCTGGACGTTGAAGGCACCACGGTGCAGCACTTGCGATCGGCTTTAATTCAACGCTACCCGCTCATGCGTCAACTGCCCTCTTTGTTGATAGCGGTAAACCGCGAATATGCAGATGACCAAACAACGCTGCAAGCTACGGATGAAGTAGCGCTTATTCCTCCGGTAAGTGGTGGATAATACTAAACCGATTCCTGTGATAACTCTAACCGATCAACCCCTCGATATCAATCAGATTACCCAACTGGCTCATAGCCCGGATGCGGGGGCTGTGAATGTATTTGTGGGGACGGTGCGTGCCAACACACAGGCAAAGAAGGTGATGCGATTGGAATATGAAGCCTACGAGCCAATGGCCGTGAGCGAGATCCAAAAAATTGTGGATGTCGCGAAGCTAAAGTGGCCTGTGAAGAAAATTGCGGTCAGTCACCGTGTCGGAATTTTAACGGTTGGCGAAGTAGCTGTGGTAGTGGCGGTAGCTACCCCACATCGCAAAGAGTCATTTGAAGCTTGCCAATTTATTATCGACAGCCTGAAGCAAACCGTACCCATCTGGAAGAAGGAAATTTTCGAAGGTGGAGAAGAATGGGTATCAGCCCATCCCTAAAACCGACTCACCACCATCACCATCATGGTTCCTAATGCAACTGCTACTAACATACCCCCAGCAATGATTACCAGCAACTCCAGTTGCAAGGCATTCACTTGGGGAAAGTGAATCATGTCTCGAAGATTTTTCATAGCGCCAACTATTTTTTTGTTAAAGTAACTACATACTGTAACAACATTTTCTTCTATTTAGTTGATTCTGGCGCCACGTAATTTTTTTTGCAAAAATTAATTTTTTCAAGGTGTATCTTTTCAGAAAATAGGCATTCTGGATACTGAATAGACCAAGCCATGCACGAAACTGATTTTCAAAATAGCGACCTCCAGCAAGAACAAGAGGCGATTGATATCAGGCGATCACAAACTGATCCTGAGGCTTTTAAACCGCTCTACGAAAAGTACTTTAAGAAGATATTTTTATTCATCCTGAGGCGCGTCAGTGAAAAAGAGATTGCCCGCGACATCACCCAGCAAGTCTTCCTCAAGGCGCTGAACAGCGTACGTAAGTTTCAGTTGCGTGGATTACCTTTTTCGGCCTGGTTGTTCAGAATTGCCATCAATGAATGTAATGATTACTTCCGCAAAACGAAGAAAGCACGTCTGGTGACCATCGATGAGCAACTGACTGAATCGCTCTTTGAAGAAATGATGGCCGACAACCGCATGGAAGAACTGAGACTGCGCCTGCCCGCTATTCTGAAAACGCTTTCACCCGATGACCTTCAACTGATCGAGTTCCGGTTCTTCGAGCAACGTTCCTTTCGGGAAATAGGGCTCTTGCTGGACATCACTGAAACGTATGCGAAAGTAAAAACCTATCGCGCTTTGGATAAAATGAAGAAACGATTTCTCAACGACCCAATAGTATGAATCAACCGGAGATAACAGACGAGGAAATCAAAGGCATGATGGATTTCCGGCAGGTGCTGGACGGCCACCGCAAAGCCGTGGCTACCCGCTCTGCCAAAAAATGGTCAATAGCTATTTCAGGTGCCATCATTGCCTCTGTATGTGTGTATTATGCCACCCGCAGCACGTCTACGCCAGAACACAATGCACCGCAACCATCTAAGCTTTCGGAGCAGCGCAATCCGGTGACAACCATAGATAGTGCCGTGAAGAAAACGGAAGCACCTACTCCTGTTGCTAAACCGCTTTCTTTGCCAAAGAATGAGCCTGGTTTACCGACAGCCAAACCATCTGTGGAAGCGACCAAAGTGGATGTTTATTTGCAAGCCGAACCGGTGGAAGGATATCCACATCTGTACAAATACTTCAACGATCAACTCTCCTATCCGCACGAAGCCGCCAAAGATTCTATACAAGGAGTGGTTTCTGTAACCTTCATTGTACGGCCAACCGGAGTGGTCGATCACATCACCATCACCAACTCACTGGGGCCCTTGTTTGATGCCGAAGCACTGCGTGTCATGCAAGGAATGCCGCCATGGAAACCGGCTCAACTCAACGGCAAAGCAGTGCCGAGTAAAATGTCAGTACCTCTCACCTTCCGAATCGAAACAACAAAAAAATAGCAGTATGAAGTTTATAATCCCGTTGCTGGTAGTCACCAGCCTGGCTGCTCACGGCCAAACTTTTCAGAAGAAACACACTTGGAAAGGAAATGACCTCACCGATGTAAAATCGTATTGGGTTGATTTTGACAACGATAGCCTGACGGATGTAGTGGTCATTGGCAAAAGCAGCACCACCACTTCACGCATTGCCTTTTATAAAAATGTGAAGGCAAAATCATTTACCCTGGAGAAAACCCATACGGAAGATATGATTCCAACCGATGTCTACTTGGCGGATATCAATCAGGACAATCGTATGGATTTGCTTTTAACCGGCATCATCGATGGCAAAGCCGGTATTCGAGCCGTTATCATTGGGGAGAATCTTTCCTTGCGGGATTCGTTGTTGGCGTTGCCTGAGTTAACCATCACTTCGCTGGTAGCGAAAGACTTTGATTGGGATGGTGAGCTTGATCTGGCGGTGGGCGGTGCCGACTTTCTG
>JAJTHV010000442.1 GCA_021300095.1 Flammeovirgaceae bacterium
ATTCCGGCCACCCGATGGGATTGTTTCCCTCTACCGAAGAGGCGCCACGTGTGGTGGTGACCAACGGCATGATGATTCCGAATTATTCCAAGCCAGATGACTGGGAAAAGTTCAATGCATTGGGTGTAACACAATACGGACAGATGACGGCCGGAAGCTACATGTACATTGGGCCGCAAGGTATTGTGCATGGCACCAACATTACGATTTTGAATGCAGGTCGGAAGATTTCTAAAAATGGAGAAGGTCTTGCCGGTAAGTTGTTTGTTACATCGGGTTTAGGAGGCATGAGTGGTGCGCAACCCAAAGCAGGAAACATTGCTGGGTGCATTACAGTGATTGCCGAAGTCAATGAAAAAGCAACACACAAACGTCATTCGCAAGGATGGGTAGATGAAGTTGTTTATGATCTGAATGACTTGGTAAAACGAGTCCATTCCGCGAAAGCGAAAAAGGAAATTGTATCCATCGCTTACCAAGGAAACATAGTAGAGGTGTGGGAAAAATTCGAGGCAGAAAACATCTATGTGGATTTAGGTTCGGACCAGACTTCGTTACACAACCCGTGGGCGGGAGGTTATTACCCGGTAGGATTAAGTTTTGAAGAATCGAATCGGATGATGGCGGAAGATCCCGCAACATTCAAAATGCATGTGCAGCAATCATTAAAACGACATGCGGATGCGATCAACACGCATGCCGCGCGTGGCACCTATTTCTTTGATTACGGAAATGCATTTTTATTGGAAGCATCGCGGGCAGGAGCGGAAGTGATGGCTGCGGATGGAATCAATTTTAAGTATCCATCCTATGTGCAAGACATTATGGGGCCGATGTGTTTTGATTATGGATTTGGTCCTTTTCGTTGGGTGTGTGCATCGGGCAATTCGAAGGATTTAGATTTTACGGATCAGTTGGCAGCAGAAGTGCTCACCGAGATTTTGCACACGGCACCGGCAGAAATTAAATCACAGTTAGAAGATAATATCCACTGGATCAAATCTGCGAAAGCAAACCGATTGGTAGTTGGCTCGCAAGCACGCATATTGTATGCCGATGCCGAAGGACGTGCGAAGTTGGCTACCGCATTTAACCAATCGATCCGCGAAGGTAAAATTGGCCCAGTTGTTTTAGGTCGCGATCATCACGATGTATCGGGAACGGATAGTCCGTATCGCGAGACCTCCAATATTTATGATGGTTCACGATTTACAGCCGACATGGCGATTCACAATGTGATTGGTGATTCATTTCGTGGAGCTACGTGGGTTTCCATTCACAATGGTGGTGGAGTAGGTTGGGGCGAGGTAATGAATGGTGGTTTTGGTATGTTGTTGGATGGAAGCACGGAGGCAGATCGCAAATTAAAAAACATGCTTCATTTTGATGTGAACAATGGTATTGCACGCAGAGCGTGGGCACGGAACTCAGGAGCCATCAGTGCTATTCAACGCGAGGTAGATCGTACACCACAATTGGAAGTGACAATACCTTACTTAGCAGATTCAGCATTGATTAACAAAATGATTTAACCATGCTCAAAGTTTTTTATGCGTTTGTTTTTAAAATAATGGGTTGGAAAACAGAAGGAGCATTTCCTACTGATATTAAAAAATACATTGTAGCGGTGGCGCCTCACACGAGCAATTGGGATTTTATCATTGGCGTTTTAGCACGCAGCGTGTTGAAAGTGCAGAAAGCAAAGTTTTTGGGAAAAGACAGTTTATTCAAACCACCCTTTGGCTGGCTGTTTCGCGCATTGGGCGGATATCCGGTAAACCGGTCCAAGAACAACGACATGGTGCAGCAGGTAGCAACGATCTTTGATCAACATGATGAATTTATTTTAGGATTGGCTCCGGAGGGAACACGCAAGAAAGTAGAGAAATTGAGAACCGGATTTTACTATATCGCCAAAAAGGCAAACATACCAATAGTGCCTTGTGGCTTTGATTTTGCGCGGAAAACAGTGGTAGTCGGGGTTCCTTTTTACCCAACCGACAACTTTGAAAGTGATATGGAACAATTATTGCAGTTCTACCGCAAGATCACCGGAAAAAACCCTGAAATGGGGATTCAATGATCGGGTGATACAGGCATATTTTTGTTAATTTTGAAACTTAATTAAACAATCAAAACATGAAAAAAGGAGTAATTGCAGTTCTATTTGTGTTGGTGGGCCTTTCTGCTTTTTCGCAGGCTCAGGTGGCCATTGGGATCAAGGGTGGATTGAACTTTGCGAACATTGATGCCAGCAGCTTGAATGCAGCATACAATAGCAGAACCGGTTACCATGGTGGTGCTTTTGTGTTGGTGAAATTAGGAAAAATCGGAATACAGCCGGAGTTGATTTATTCCAAGCAAGGTTCTACGGTGCGAATCAATTCCACAGATATTGAATCAAATTATGATTACTTCAATATTCCGATTGTATTGAAGTTGTATACCGTAGCCGGTATCAATATTCAGGTAGGTCCACAATTTGGTTTTGCTTCTGGAACTATTCCGTATACATCGATCAATGGTCAGGGCCAGCCAGTAACTTTATATGATAACTTAAAAGGCTCCGACATCAGCGCGGCATTGGGCTTAGGTTGGGATGCGCCATTTGGTTTAACCTTTGATGCGCGTTACAATTTAGGCTTGACAAAAATCAATGAAGGAGCATTAGCAAAGGATGTAAAAAACCAAGTGATTCAGATTTCAGTTGGTTATAAACTATTTAAATTCGGAAAGTAATTTTTGATTCTCCCCTTAAAAAGCCGGTCATTAGATCGGCTTTTTATTTTACTGATTTTTGGCACGCACTGTCATGTTATCGTACGAAGCGACTCTCGAATTCTTATATGCAAATCTCCCGATGTATCAACGGGTAGGTGCCGTAGCGTATAAGGCAGATTTAACCAATACCATTGCGCTCTGTGAAGAACTTGGTAACCCGCAACACAAATTTAAAAGTGTTCATGTTGCCGGCACTAATGGAAAGGGAAGCAGTTCCCACATGCTGGCAGCAATTTTACAAACTGCAGGCTACAAAACCGGTTTGTATACATCTCCGCATTTAAAGGAATTCACCGAACGCATTCGCATCAATGGGGTGGAAGTGAGTAAATCATTTGTGATCGACTTTGTTGAGCGTATTCGCCCTGCAATCGCTCGCATTCAGCCATCGTTCTTCGAGATTACCGTTGCCATGACATTTGATTATTTCGCACAACAAAAAGTAGATATTGCCATCATCGAAGTAGGATTGGGCGGACGATTGGATTCTACCAATGTGATCACTCCACTCGTTTCGCTGATCACCAATATCAGTTGGGATCATAAAGAGTTACTGGGTGATACGCTTCCCAAAATCGCGAGCGAGAAAGCGGGGATTATTAAAGAAAATATTCCGGTGATTATTAGTGAACGCCAGGAGGAAATAGCGGATGTGTTCACAGGAAAAGCAAGCGCAACCAATAGTAATCTTCAATTTGCTTCTGATATCTACGAAGTGAGTTCATCTACCGAAGGAAATTTTCTAATTCGTAATCGGGTGACGGGATTGGACATGAATATAACGCTGGACCTGAAAGGAACGTATCAACGAAAAAATGTGGCAGGCGTACTAACTGCCATTGATGTTTTGCTGAAAAGCGGATTTGCTATTTCGGTCGACCACATAATCCAAGGATTACAAAACACCACCACCTTAACGGGATTGAAAGGACGTTGGCAGAGGCTAAGTGAACAGCCTTTGATTATTTGTGATACCGGACATAATGAAGGCGGCATTCGGGAAGTAGTGCAACAAATTCGCCAACAGAAGTATAATCGATTATGGATCGTGCTAGGGTGCGTGAAGGATAAGGATCTTCATGCTGTACTTTCGCTTTTGCCAAAGGAAGCGTATTATTTCTTTTGTCAGGCGAAAATACCCCGGGCATTGGATGCTAACGAATTAATGAATCAAGCGATTGCAGTTGAGCTAAACGGAGAAGTGATTGCAGATGTAAACCAAGCCATTCGCGCAGCAAAAGAAAAGAGTAATAAAGAA
>JAJTHV010000146.1 GCA_021300095.1 Flammeovirgaceae bacterium
AAGCGCATGAGAGTGTGAAGAACGGAGCGTTGGGCAGAATTCTATGGGCAAAATCACGTGAGACACACCCGGGCCCACACAGTGATTGGTTTTGGGACATTGAACAAGCGGGTGGCGGATGTATTCTGGATTTAGGATGCCACTGTGTGGAGATCGCACGCAGCTACATTGGTAAAGATATTAAGCCGGTGGAGGTGATGTGTTGGGCCGATACGCAAGTGAAACCCATCGATGCCGAAGACCACGCCATCGGATTGGTGAAATATGAAAATGGCGCCATCGGTCAGTTTGAAGTGAGCTGGACATTCCGTGGTGGCCTCGACTTGCGTGACGAAGTAATGGGCACCGAAGGAACAATTTGGACGAATAGTTTTTTGCGTACCGGCTTTGAAATGTTTACTACCGGCAAGGGTGCCGATTACGTTGCTGAAAAAGCCGAAAGTAATACAGGCTGGCTATTTCCCGTGGGCGATGAATTGAATGAGTTGGGTTACAACCACATGTTCATGGATATGTTCAATGCCATGGAAAACAAAACCCAACCCAAAGAAACATTTTACGATGGCTATGTGGTCAACTCGATTTTAGATGCGGCCTATCGTTCCGCGAAAAGCAAACAGTGGGAACCAGTAAAGCTCGACATCTGGCGCGGACGCGTGGGTGTGAGTAAAGATGCTCACCTTCAATCATACGATGCCGATCATTATCTTGTGAAAGAAGAAATGACGCACTATGGCGCGAAGAAGTTGATATTGAAGAATAAGGAGAGTGGAAAAATTGTAGAAAGGTTGATTTAGCTAGAAGGTTATTGTCAAACATCCTTGGTGAATTGCTAGCAAAAGCAAACTTCAAAACACATCCAAATCTTTCCCCGATACAACTTTGCCTTTGTAATGCGTAGTTATTTCTTTCACCAGTTTTTCTTCCGTAGAATCCCAAATGAGCTGATGGTAAAGTACGAGTAACTTTGGCTGAGCCTTGGTAGCAACATCGGCCAGTTGCGTGGCAGAGGTGTGAAAATTTTTATGATAGGTTTGCCACTTCGGTGGCCTGCGCGACCATCCGTCCACAGAATAAACTTCATGCACGAGCACATCGCAGTTTTTTGCGACATCAATCAACCGGGCACTCCAGGTGCAATCTCCAGAAATAACAATGCGTTTATCCGGTGTGATGAAATGAAAACCATATGCCTCAGGCCATCCACCGTGTTCGACTTTAAACGCCTCCACCGTTACTAAGGAATCTTTATAAATTATTCCCTCTTTCATTTCTGTGACTACTGTTTTATACGCTGTTGAGTCACCTTTTTCCAAACCAAAAATTCGGATGTGAAAGTCAGGAGCATACGCTTGAACGATATGATCGTTCATCGACTTTGTTCCAGTCGGTCCATAAACTCGCAGGGGTCCTTTTCGTTCGAGCACGGCAGGGGTCAATAAAAAATCCGGATAACCGGAAGTATGATCGGAATGTAAATGTGTAATGAACAATGTGTTCAATAGTGTAGGATTCAATCCCTTCACTCCTTTTTGAAAAGCTGCGGCCGCTCTGCGCACCACGCCCGGTCCACAATCAATCACATAGGGAGTGTTGTCTACTACCACAGCTACCGAAGGTCCAAACCGATTGGGATCTGCATTTGGTGTGCCGGTACCCAGCAACACTACCTGAGTTCTGGATTGGCTGATCCCTGCAAATGATCCTGCACCTACAATGAGCAACAAGAGAATGGTTTTTGTCTTCATGATGATCAAAAATAATCAATCTGTCTCGCGTTTCCTTCTCTCCCAAATTCACTAACTTTCATTCACAACCTCCCAATCTATGCGCATATTTTTACTTTTACTTTTCACATCATCCATTGCCTTTGCTCAAACCAAAGCACTCGTGGGCGGCACGCTCATCGATGGCTACGGAGGAAAGCCCATTCCTAATTCCATTATCATTATTGAGAATGACAGAATCAAATCAATCGGACAAATAGGGCAACTTGAAATTCCGGCCAATGCAGAAATTATTTCTACCGAAGGCATGAGTGTGATGCCCGGCTTGTGGGATATGCACGTGCACCTGATGATCAACGGGCACAGCGACTACACCCATTGGGATAAAACGTATTTGAAGTTAGCGAAAGATGTGATCATGCCTTCATCGGCACATCAGCTATTGATGGCAGGTGTAACCAGTGCGCGCGATTTAGGGGGACCGCTTGAGCCCAGTTTGTCGGTGCGCGATCGAATTAATAAAGGCGAAATTCCAGGGCCTACGATGTACATGAGTGGTCCGTTTATTCAACACGAACCTTATGCAGGCACGGCTGAGTTTCGCTGGGGCGTGAAAGGGCCAGAAGATGCACGCGCCAAAGTAAAACAGTTGGCCAAAGCAGGTGTCAATTGTATAAAGTTGATCGACCAAGATGAGATGACAGAAGCAGAATACTTGGCTGTGGTAGACGAGGCGCATAAAAACAAATTGAAAGTGGTGGCTCATTCACACCGCCCGGATGAAATTCGCAGAGGCATGAAAGCAGGTGTAGATAACTTTGAGCATACCGGATTAGCAGCAGCACCCGAGTATCCGGAAGATATTATGAACATGATTAAAGAGCGCACCGCCAAAATGAATCTCGGCCCTCTCTTTTGGACACCTACCGTAGAGGGATTGTATAATTATGAATACATGCGCGACAACCCGGAAGCACTCGACAATAACAGTTGGCATTTGGGGTTACCCGATTCCATTGTAGCCGACATTAAAAGATCGATCAAATACCCGAATCGGATGAGCTACTTTGCACTGAATCCGATTCGCAAGCCTACGCTGGAAAAAAAGATAAAGCAATTGAAAGAAGCGGGTGTCGTTCTTTTGATTGGCACCGATAGTGGGATTCCCATGAAGTTTCACAGCCAAAGTACATGGAACGAATTGGATGTATGGGTGAACAAATTTGGATTTGACCCAATGTACACCATTCGTGCAGCTACATACTGGCCAGCTGTGATGATGGGTGTAGAAAGAGAGTACGGGACCATTGCCGAAGGAAAGTTTGCCGATATCATTGCGGTGAAAGGTGATGTGCTACGACACATGGCACTGTTGCAAGATGTGAAGATGGTGATCAAAAAAGGAAAGCGCTACAAATAAAGAGAGGTGAAAAAGATCCTACTCATGATCGGGATCATCGTGGCAGCCGGTGTGATTATCATTCCGATGTACTTTCGCAATCAGGATAAGGCATTGAGTCCGGAAAGCAAAGTGGTGTATGAAAGAGGAGAACACCAACTTGCTGTTTTCTACAGCAGGCCATACAAAAGAGGACGATTGATTTTTGGCGGACTCGTTCCATTCGATCGGCTTTGGCGGACAGGCGCCAATGAAGCCACCGTCTTTTCTACGGATGAGGACATTCTAATCAATGGTAAATTGCTTCAGTCAGGTCGCTATCAATTGCTGACGATCCCGCACGAAGATCACTGGACGGTTATCTTCAATTCGGATATTCCCGGCTGGGGCATTAATCTGCAAACAGGTGTAGTGTATCATAATAAAAAAGCAGATGTAGTCGTAACCGATGTTCCAGTTCAAAAGCACAAAACAGCTACTGAACAATTCACTATTTCCTTTGTAGAGATGGACTCAAAGCTGAATCTTTCGTTTGAGTGGGATGACACGGAGGTTTTCGTGCCAATTGAATTGGTAAAGTAAAACACTTTAAGGTTACACTATGGCACGTTTCATCAAGCGGTTTTTACGTATCACCCTATTTCTGATAACAACAATCATTCTATTCTTCACAATCGCATTCTTTATCGTTACATCAGAACCCAGAGTTCCTGCTGCCCAGAACACGATCATATCTGATGTAACACAGCTCAACCTTATTCAAGTATCCTCTTCGATTCAACCTACTTCCATCGAAGAAATATCATCTTTAATAAAATCGCATGATGGCCCCGTTTCTATAGGAGGCGCACGGCATAGCATGGGTGGGCAAATAGCCACGGAAAATGCCCTTCACCTGGATATGCGGAAGTATAATAAAATTCTGTTGTTAGATACCTTAACAAAAGAGATCCGGGTACAAACAGGAATTACATGGCGACAAATTCAAGAAGTGATTGATCGTAATAATCTCTCCATTCAAATCATGCAAACCTATGCCAATTTTACAGTGGGTGGATCTTTAAGTGTAAATGTGCATGGACGCTACATTGGGCATGGGCCGATTATTCATTCTGTGAAGTCGTTGATGATTATACTGGCCGATGGCAGTATAGTAGAAACAAGTCCAAACCAAAACTCGGATATTTTTTATGGCTGCATTGGAGGATATGGGGGCTTAGGTGTAATTGTGGAGGCAACTCTACAGCTAACCGACAATTGTAAAGTTGAAAGAATCGATCAACACATGACCATTGGTGACTATCCCCACTACTTCCAAACACAAATTCGCGATAACTCGAATATCATTTTTCATAATGCCGATATTTACCCAAATGATTACACCGACATCCATGCGGTGTCTTATCAAAAAACTGATAAACCACTCACCATCACTGATCGACTAAACCCAATTGATTCAAACTATAAAGTAGAACGATTTGCGATGTGGTTGGTCTCTGAATTTCCGGGAGGTAAATGGCTTCGGCAACATGTTGGAGATCCGTTGGTTTTTTCGTCAGATCAAGTGAAATGGAGAAACTATGAAGCCGGTCACGATGCAAATGAATTGGAGCCCACTGACAGAAACAAAACTACCTATGTATTGCAAGAATATTTTATTCCTGTCGATCGTTTTCAATCTTTTGTCCCTAAGATGGCGGCAATTCTCAATCAGCATGAGGTGAATATGATCAATGTATCGGTGCGGCATGCCAAAAAAGATTCTCTTTCGTTACTGTCGTGGGCTAAATCGGAGGTTTTTTGTTTTGTGCTTTATTATAAACAAGGAACGAGCCCAAACGAACAACAAGAAGTAGGAGTGTGGACAAGAAAGTTGATTGATGCAGCTATTTCAGAAGGCGGAAGCTACTACCTGCCCTATCAATTGCACGCGAGCACGAAACAGTTTGAGCATTGCTATAATCGGATTGGTGATTTTATTCAACTCAAGAAAAAGCTCGATCCTACAAATAAATTCAGAAACAAATTCTGGGATAAATACAATCCAAGCGCCAATCTCAGATAGGGTTCAAGGGAACATTCTAGGCTCTACTGCCCTCTATTTCCCAAATATTTCTTACTTTTAACCTTTAAACAAAACTACCGACTATGAAAACTAGAGTTTTATTCCTCTGCCTGGCGCTGATTTTTTCCGGCACGCAAGTTTTCGCTCAACTCTCTAAAAAGGAGAAGAAAGAATGGAAAAAGAAAGCCAAAGAGTTCGCCAAAAATCCTGCTAACCTCAAAACCTTGGTAGAAACCAAGCAAGTAGTTGAAACTGACAATAGCGCATTGAAAGGTCAGGTGAGTGCCCTTAATAATGATGTGAGCAACAAAAGCGCTAAGATCGCTGAATTAGAAGATCAAATCGCTAAAATGAGAAGTGACCTTACTTCTACAAAAGCCGAATTAGCCCAGCTAAAGGAAGCTCCCCCGATTAACCCCATGGATTTTTCGAAAGGCGTTGTTTTTAAGGTGCAAATTGGAGCCTTCAAAAATAAAGACCTTGCCAAGTATTTCGACAATAACCCCAACTTTGGTGGCGAAGCAACCGATAAAGGTGAGCAACGCTTTACTATTGGCGTTTTTCGCGATTATTGGGAAGCCGACAAATTCAAAAAATACATGCGCGATATGGGCGTGAAAGATGCGTGGATCGTGCCTTTCAAAGATGGCCAGCGTGTAGAGATCAAAGACGTATTGGAAGGCGTGGTTGCTGACAAAAAATAATATTCGCCTAAGGCGAATTTGAGAAAAGGTAGCTTACGCTGCCTTTTTTATTTTACGTCTCACATAGTAATCATGGTGAATACGTGTGAATGAAGCTTCTCATCCTTACTTTTGTGCATGGCAAAAATTCTCCCCCTTTGCGTTCTTCTGTGGATTGTCTATTTCCCCGCTTGTTCGCAGATTCGCCTTGAAAAATTAGAAATCAGCTATCGGCAATCGTATAAAATTATAGGCTCCGATATTTTGGTAGTAGATACTTTAATCATGCGCGACTCCTCCCGAATTTACCTCAATCCGGAAATTGAAAACAATATCATCAATGCCAAGGTATTGATTGCCGGCAAAGGCACTATGATAATAGGAAGAGGGTTGAATGGAAAAAAGGGAGCCACAGGCACAGCTGGTGCCAACCAAAATGCGCCTTGCCGAAATGGGGAAGATGCGTTGAATGGAAGAAACGGTGAGCCAGCCAAAAACGGTTTGAACTTGTCACTCTACGTAGGAACATTAAAAATTAATGGCACCTTAACTATCGATGTAAACGGAGGAGATGGTGGTGATGGAGGACGAGGTGGTCGTGGTGGTGATGGAGGAAGTGGCACACGCGTGTGTCGCGGTGGAAACGGAGGAAAAGGTGGAAATGGAGGAAACGGAAGCAATGGTGGAAATGGTGGAAATGTGCTGTTAAATTGCAAAAACTGTCAGGATCTTCATTTGTTGCAAGGCCACCAGCTGTTCATTAAAAACTATGGGGGCTTTGCAGGAAGCGGAGGCGATGTAGGCAACGGGGGAAGAGCGGGCCTGGGAAGTAAACAAGATGGAAAAAATGGTGGACGTGGTGTGGTGGGTAACCAAGGCACGGCCGGTAAAACGGGAATTGTTACATTGGAAAAAAGTTAAAGATGCATAAAAGGTGGGTATACAAAAGTCTCCCTACAGACGAATCGATTTCGGCACTTAGCACCAGCATCAACGACAACAAATACATTGCTACTATTTTATGGCAGCGCGGCATCACTGAGTTTGAATCCGCTAAGAAATTCTTTCGCCCTTCACTTTCGCATTTGCACGATCCTTTTCTAATGAAGGATATGGCTGCAGCTATCGACCGCCTAAAGAAAGCCATTAACAGCAATGAGAAAATTCTCATCTATGGTGATTATGATGTCGATGGCACCACAGCCGTAGCACTCGTATACAGTTACCTGAAAAGTTTTTATCCACATTGTGACTTCTATATACCCGATCGCTATGCAGAAGGTTATGGTGTTTCCGAAGCGGGCATCCGATGGGCCGAAGAGAATGGATTTAGTTTAATCATTGCCCTCGACTTAGGCGTGAAAGCCATTGATGCAGTTACACTCGCTACTTCAAAAAACATCGACTTTATTATTTGTGATCACCACTTGCCGGGAGCTTCCATTCCACATGCTGTGGCTGTTCTCGACCCCAAGCGCAGCGATTGTAATTATCCATTCAAAGAGTTGAGTGGATGCGGTCTCGGCTTTAAACTCATGCAGGCATTCGCTCGCACGTATCGTCATGAAGAGGAGTTGCATGACTACCTCGATTTGGTGGCTGTAAGCATTGCTTCCGATATTGTGCCCATTACAGACGAAAATCGGGTGCTTGCCCACTTCGGTTTGCAAAAGCTCAATCAAAATCCGTTGCCGGGATTAAAGGCCCTCAAAGACATTGCCGGCACTAAATCCGATTTAGATATTTCCGGAATTGTGTTTACACTGGGGCCTCGCATCAACGCGGCAGGGCGAGTAGCGCATGCACGAGCAGCCGTTGAGTTGCTGATTGCCTCCACCGAAGAAGAAGCTTTTGCCTGTGCCGAAAAAGTTAACCTCAAAAACGACATCCGCAGAGAGTTTGATCTAAGTATTACCGAAGAGGCACTCGCGATGATTGATGGCAGTGAGGAACTAAAAAACGCTAAATCGACTGTTCTTTTTAAAAATACATGGCATAAAGGAGTAATTGGCATAGTTGCTGCTAGATGTATTGAGAAATATTATCGCCCGACCGTGATCTTAACTGAATCAAACGATAAAAT
>JAJTHV010000387.1 GCA_021300095.1 Flammeovirgaceae bacterium
GCCACAATCTTCGGGGCAACCTCCTGTTTTAATGGATAATAAGGTTGAAACTTGAACCACATTGGGATCATGATGTTTGCGATGCACAGTGGCCGCTTCATACATCAAATCCATGAAAGGTTTATGGTAAATGGCCAAAATTTCTTCTTTGGTCCAATTGTGTCTTATTTCACTCATAGCGTGACAATTTTAGAATTCAAAAGTAACGATTTCCCTTCATTGGGCAATAGTTATTTCGGAAGGTTTTGGAAGTACGCAAGGGCTTGCTCTTTGTCGCTGATAATCTGATTTTTAAGAGCATCCAGCGAGTCAAATCGTTGTTCCTCTCGAAGAAATGTTAGAAATTCCAACGTAAGTTTGGCATTGTATATTTCCTGAGAAAAATCAAAAAGATGTACTTCTATTGTTTGAGAAGTGCCCGAAATGGTAGGACGGGTGCCGATATTTAAAACCCCCGAATAGTAACGGTTGTCATAAGAGACGCGCACCACATAAACTCCATTTTTTGGAATAAGTTTTTCAGCACAACAAGGTTGTAGGTTGGCCGTTGGGAATCCCAGTGTACGGCCTAATTGTTGACCTTTTACTACAGTACCCGATAGCGTGTAAGGATGTCCTAAATAGTTTTGAGCAGTGCTACAATCACCGTTTTCCAAGGCTTTGCGAATCTTAGTAGAACTAATTGTTATTGCATTAACTTCTTCGGCTGTGATTTGAACTACTTCAAAGCCAAATTCCAAACCGAAACGTGTTAAATCATCAATATTTGCCGTGCGATTTTTTCCAAAACGATGGTCGTACCCGATAACAATTTTTTTGAGATTAAATTTTTTGACCAAAATATCAGTAACAAATTCCTCGGCAGTTAATTGTGAGAACGCTTTGTCAAAGGGATGAATAACGAGATGATCTATCCCCGCATGCTGTATCAAGTTTGATTTTTCATCAATGCAACTGAGTAAGCGCATGGGTGTATTTGTTTGTAACACCGATCGCGGATGCGGATGGAACGTGAGCACGACACTCTCTAATACCATGGTTTTTGCCGCTTCTTTTATTTTATTAAGAATCTTCGTATGGCCCAAATGAACCCCGTCAAAAGTACCCAGTGTAAGCACTGTGCCTTTTGTTTGGGGAAAATCAGTAATGTTGGAATAGGTTTTCAAGTGCAATAAAATCGGCACAAAGGTAGTTGATTTTTGCGTTTAATAACTATAACCCGTTGAATTCACATTTGGAATGTCAAATTCGTAAAAATTCGTTTATATTTGTTAGCTATTATAACCAATCTAATTAAAATGAAAAAAATTTTATTACTTTCTATTTTTTTCCTTGGCTTGGCGGGAATGAATGCACAAACTGGTCGTTATTGGTCAGTAGCACAACCCGGTAAAGACATAGAACGAGCTAAGGGAACATTCAGAAGTACATTTCCTAAGCAGTATGATTTGTATACACTGAATTTTGATCAATTAAAAAACAGATTGATGACAATTGTCGATCAGCCTGGCACTACTTGTGTTATTACACTTCCGAATGCACAAGGTAAATTAGAGGATTTTGTGGTAAATGAGGCGTCCAACTTTGAGGCTGATTTGCAAGCACAATTTCCTGATATTCGCGCTTTTTCTGGTAAAAGTACGCTAGACCCCACGGCCTATATGAAGTTGAGTATTGGTGCAAGAGGGATAAAAACCGTTGTATTTAGGGCAGGTGCTTCCAGTGAATTTATGGAGCCTTTTTCTGCCGATGGAACAATCTATGTGGTTTATAATAAGGCCAATAACGGTCCTAAACCCGCTTGGAAATGTGACGTATTAGATGATGAATTTGGTGGATTAGCAAATCCTTCCAATAGAAACTCTGGTGGTAATGTTGTGATGGCTAGCAATGGTGTTTTGAAAACAATGCGTTTGGCACAATCCTGTACAGCAGAGTACTCCAATTATTTCGGAGCCACTAGTGCAGCTCAAGTTAATTTGGTTTTGGATGCCTTCAATGAAACCATGACGCGTGCTAATGGATGTTATGAGAAAGATTTAGGTGTTCACCTAAACATTGTTGCTGAATCTACGAATGTGATTTTCTATAATGCGGCAACAGACCCATATTCAGCAGCTGCTACTGGAGCAGCAGGAGCTTGGAATTTAGAACTTCAAAATACACTAAGTACGCGATTGACAGGCACAGGAACAACGCTGGCAGCTAACAATGCGGCATATGATATCGGACATTTATTCGGAGCGTCTGGAGGAGGAGGAAATGCAGGTTGTATTGGATGTGTTTGTAATGATGATACAGCAAGTACCTCTGACCGTAATAAAGGAAGTGGATACACTTCTCCAAGCGATGGAATTCCGGAGGGCGACACATTCGATATTGACTATGTAGTACACGAAGTAGGCCATCAATTAGGCGCTAATCATACTTTCACCCATGCTAATGAAGGTTCTGGTGTGAATGTAGAGGTTGGTTCGGGCGTTACTATTATGGGTTATGCTGGAATCACGGATTACAACGCTGCAAACAATTCAATAGATTCCTATCATGCTTTATCTATTTCACAGATTCAAAGCAATTTGAATAACAAAACATGTCCAGTGACTACTCCTCTTGCTGGAGCTAATGCTACACCAACTGCCAATTCTGGGGGTAATTTTACCATTCCAAGAAGTACTCCATTTATGTTAATCGGTTCCGGAGCTGATGCCGACGGGGATGCTTTAACGTATAGTTGGGAGCAAGTTAATGTAGATACAGCAGGGGCTTTTACGGGTCCAAATAGTGTCGCTTCGGTTGGTAAAACAGGTGGCCCCAATTGGATTAGTAATTCACCCTCTACTTCACCCATCCGTTATTGTCCAGTACTTCCCACTGTTTTCGCGGGGGGTCAAACTACTGCTGGAAACGCAGGGATCAATGTTGAGGCATTGAGTTCTGTCGGTCGAAACTTAGTATTTCGTTTAACAGTGAGAGATAATGCTACGTATGTTCCTAATGTTAAAGTAGGTCAAACTAATATTGCCAATGCTACCATTACTGTGGATGCAACAAGAGGTCCGCTAACTGTTACCTCTCAAAATACGAGTGGTATTTCCTATACTTTAGGTTCAACACAGTCGGTAACTTGGGATGTAAACAATACAAACACCATTACAGGAGGAGCCAACGTTGATATTATGATTACCACCGATAATGGGGCAACTTGGACAACCTTATTGGCTGGGACACCC
>JAJTHV010000340.1 GCA_021300095.1 Flammeovirgaceae bacterium
ATGGATGTACCCTGTTTCAGATTGGAGAGTGCGGCCTGCAATGTCGGATCTATTTTGTCCAACTGATTAACTACAATCAAGTCGGCTGTAGAAAGTAAATTGTAATTAATGTTTGTAGCGGGGAAAGAAGCGACCGAAAACAACTCTTTGTTTCCGAATACACGCTCTACCGGAGTAACTTCTGTGGTTGATTTAATTTCAATCACTCGAATCTTTCCGGAATAGTTCAGCGTAAAATAAAATTCATTGTCAAAACTTACCGGATAATCACTAAAGGAAACCAACGCGCGATTAATGCCTTTCAGTGAACCGGGCAAGTCAAAGGAAACCAATTGTGAACTGTTGGGTTCCATATCCACTGTTACAGCCGAAGTTTGCACCTCATTTATAAAAAGTTTTGTAATCAACCCCTCCACTCGTTTTTCGCCTTGATTGCGCAATTGAACTTTCACAGAATTCTTTTCACCGCCAATGACGAATGGATTTTCAAGGTAAAGAGTATCAATAAACACGTTGGAAGGTTTACTAAATGTAATTGGGATCAGCTTTGTAGCTAAGGCAGAATCCAGAAAGGTTCCCCTACCAAAAGTGGAAGCCTGAAAATCGGAAAGCCAAAACAAAGAAGTATTGCGTTGAAGCACCCGCGCAGCAATTTCAGAGGCCTGCCTGCTGATGGCCGATAATCGCACCTGCGACAAATAGTCAATCACCTCGGCTTTCGCCTTAAACGAATTTGAAAAAGCCGCAAAATCATTCGTGATAATCTGAAACTGAACATCCGCAGGAAAAACGTCTACGATTTCACGAGCACGTTGGATGGCGTCATCCAAGGCACGGGTTTTCTCGGCTACCGGTGCCGACATGCTCAAAGAGTTATCCAAATAAATGGTCACTCGTTTCTGATCGGCCACTTGCTCGCTGGCAGGCAAAAATGGTTGCGCAAATGCCAACACCAGAAAAAGCAAAAACAAGAGCCTTGATGCCAATACCAAGTACTGCTTGAGTTTTCGTTTTTGAGTCGTTTCTTGTTTTACTTGTTTTAAAAAACGGGTAGAAGAAAAATAAACAGTGATGGTTTTTCTAAAATTAAAGAGGTGAATGATGATTGGTATTGCCAACGCTGCTAATGCCCACAAGAAAGAAGGGTACTGAAAAATCATTCCGGCAAATTTACATTTAATTGGGAGAACGAAATGTTTTTTTTGGAGGCTTATGTGACCATTTTAGAATGGGCGGATTATCCTTCTAAACTCCACTATATATGAAGACGCATCGCCCAGCGGCCGAAGTGAGCACGAGCTCAATGGCCGACATCGCTTTTCTATTGCTTACATTTTTTCTAATGACTGCTGTGATCGATACCCACAAAGGTCTCACCATGATCCTTCCGGAATGGAGCGACCGTGTGGCAGACTACCATAGTCGTAATATTTTTTCCATTCATATCAACTCGCACAACAAGTTTCTGGTCGAAGAAAAAAACTATCCCGATTTAAAATCCATCCCTGCAGAAATCCAGGAATTTGTATTGAACAAAAACAAAAACGCTCGCTGGAGTGAAAAGCCGGAGAAAGCCGTTATCTCGCTCAAAGCCGATCGGGGTGCTTCGCATGAAACCTTTATCTATGCGTTAGATCAAATTCAAAAAGCGTATTATGAATTATATGCTGAGCGCGCGCAGCTTTCGGTGAAGGAATTTATGGAACTCGACCCTAAAATTCCAGCCCAAAATACCATCCTCCAAAAAGCCAAAGAAGGTTTGCCCATGAATATCTCGCTGGCGAACTGACGAATTTTCTTTACCATCCCAGTAAATTATCGGACATAATGACTCATTTATGAATAAAATAGAGTCAATTTAAGCCATAATGTCTTGAAAACACCTATAAATGGATTTGGTACATTTTTTACAGATAGGGTGTTCAGAAGTTTAAAATTCATGTTAAACCAAAAATAATTAACACTATGAGCATCATCCGTTATAACGCGAATGATTTTGTACCAACTTCATTCAGCAACTTGGTTGACCGCTTCTTCAACGATTCAATGGTTCGTGCCGGTGGCAGCACCTTCGTTCCAAAAGTAGATGTATTGGAAAACGAGCAAGCATTTGAAATTCATTTTGCGGTGCCTGGCTTAAACAAAGAAGATTTCAACATTGAGTTGAAAGACAATTACCTGACCGTGAGCGGTGAGCGTAAGTTTTCGAATGAGAAGAAAGACAAAAACTATCATTCCATCGAAACCAGCTACGGCTCTTTCAGCCGAGCATTCTCACTACCCGAAAATGCAGACGCTTCGAAAATAAATGCGAAGTATGATAGAGGGATTTTGGAATTGACGATCCCAAAAGATGAAAAGAAAGCGTTGAAACAAACGATCAAAGTAAGCTAAGATTAAGATAATTGGTTAGGTTTAGGTGGTGGGTTGGGGCATCTTTGCAAAAGGGTGCCCCTTTCCTTTCTTGTCCTTTCAAAATTTGAAAGAAGGCTGTATCTTCCAAACAATAAAATAGCAAACTGATGAAACGTGCGTTGTTGATTTTGCTGGTGATTTGTTCTGCATTCATCGGGGCGATTGTAGGTGCCCTGTTTACCATTCGATATCTGGGTGATCAACCAACCTATACTTCAATTGAGCAGCGGCAAAATCTGAAAATCGTCAACCATCTTTCCGATTCATCATCTCGATTTTCAGGAGCGGTCAATTTTGAATTTGCGGCCAAGGCTGTAACCCCAGCAGTTGTACACATTCGTACTGTTTTTGGTTTGGGCAGCTTTAGTTTAAATGCCTTAGATAGTTACATGAATCCACACGCCCAATCAAGTGGCTCAGGGGTCATCATCTCAGATGACGGCTATATTGTTACCAATCACCACGTCATTGAAGATGCCACATCTATTGAAGTAGTCATGAATAACAATCAGCGCTATTTTGCTAAACTAATCGGCAAAGATCCCAGCACCGATCTG
>JAJTHV010000072.1 GCA_021300095.1 Flammeovirgaceae bacterium
CAATGTGCCAGCTTGGGGCGCGGTTAATTCAAATGTCGCTTTGTCCGATTCGAGTTCGGCAATCACCTCGTCCATCTTCACCACATCACCATCTTTCTTTAGCCAATTGGCTATGGTTACTTCGGTGATCGATTCACCTACTGTAGGCACTTTTACTTGTTGTGTCATCTAAATCTGTTTTTCGTTTGCTAATCCAAGAATCGTATCAAAGAGTTTATTACTTATCCAAAATCCAGCTTTATCCTTTAATTCATTCAATGTTTGTTCTACACTATTAATCAATTTCTTCTGCTTGGCCATTAACAATATTCCGGCAAGGCCTATCACTTCAATATTTAGTTGTTTGGCATATTTTCTACCTTTCAATTCGTCAATAATTAAGAGATCTGCATTCATTTCTTTCGCTAAAACAATTGCTTCAGCCTCTCCTCTATCCAGTGAAAGTAAAAGTACAGTCACTAAATCCTTCTGATGAACCTCTCCTACTTTAATCCAAGATGTAAGTTCAAATTGAATAGCATTATCGCTAGCAATTTTTCTCAATTTCTTCAACTCCCGATAAACAGTATCTGGAATTATTACTTCTTGGTAAAGCTTTTCAAGGAGCCACAACTTATCAATTAAGTATAGATTGCTAATAGTAGTTGTGTCGCTCACCACTACCATTAGCCATTTATCTTTTTTAAAGTTTCCACATCTTCCAATAAATCAGAAACATCGTAATTCAGCGGTATTTGATTCTTCCCCAGCAAAAACTGAAATTCGGTATAACTTAATTTAGCCAATTGCGCTGCTTGACCAAATGTCAATCTCCGCTTTTGATAAAGCATCATAGCAATATCTTCCAGCATTTGATTTTCTGAAAGATCTGATAGTTCTAATATTTTATCTTCAATGACTAACATCAATATAAAACTTATAACCTACACCTCCAGTGACTGCGATACAATTTTCTCTTGCTCTGCCTTGTGTACTTTCGAATATCCTGTGGCTGGCGATGCACTTGCCTTACGGGATATCAATTCAAGTCCACTCATGTAGCGCAAAATGAATGACCAATAGCCCATATTGGCAGGCTCTTCCTGAGTCCAAACCAATTTAGCGCCTTTGTATTTCTTCAAAACGGCATTCAACTGTTTTTCAGGGAATGGATGCAACTGCTCCATACGTACTAAGGCTACATCTTTATTTTTCTTTTTCGCTTGTGCTTCCAATAAATCATAATACACCTTACCGGTACACAACACTACCTTCTTCACGTCCTTTGCATTTACATTAGGATCATCAATCACTTCCTGGAATGAACCTTTCGTGAAATCCTTCACAGGTGAAACAACACTTGGATGACGCAACAGTGACTTCGGTGAAAATACAATACACGGCTTTCTGAATTCCCATGTTACTTGTCTGCGCAGCAAATGGAAAATGTTGGCTGGCGTTGTAGGGTTAGCCACAATCATGTTATACTCAGCCGACAATTGCAAAAACCTTTCCGGGCGAGCATTTGAGTGCTCCGGCCCCTGACCTTCATAGCCATGTGGCAACAACATCACCAAGCCATTCATGCGCTGCCACTTCGATTCTGCGCTGGAAATAAATTGATCGATCATCACCTGTGCACCATTGGCAAAATCACCAAACTGTGCTTCCCAAATAACCAAAGCGTGGGGTGTCGCCATGGCATATCCATATTCAAATCCCAATACACCAAATTCAGAGAGCAATGAATTGTAAATATTAAATTTCAATTGGTCTTTCTCAATGTTATCTAAGCCGCAATACGGTTCGTTTGTATTAGCATCAAAGAAGTAGGCATGGCGATGACTAAACGTTCCGCGTTTCACATCTTGCCCGCTCATGCGCACAGGAGTGCCTTGCGTTAGCAACGAGCCATAGGCAAGCAATTCGGCTTCTGCCCAGCCGAGAATTTTCGTTTCAAAGAAGGCCGCGCTGCGATCTTTCAATAATTTTTCAATTTGCTTTAACGGCTTGAACCCTTCCGGAATGGTAGTAAGTGCTTTGGCCACTTTATCAATCACCGCTTGTTTGATACTCGTGTCGGGTGATTCATCAAAATCGGCTGGCGTTGACTTGCGTAACTTCTCCCACTCGTTTTCAATTTTCTGTGGTTTGTAAGGAAGTGGCTTTTGCTTTACTTCCGTTAGACGATCTTGCAGTTGATTGCGAAAGCTCTTATCCATCTCATCTGCCAAAGAAGCATCCACATCTCCGCGTTCAATCAACTTCTTCACATACACTTCGCGTGGATTTGGATGCTTGGCAATCAGGTTATACAACTTGGGTTGTGTAAACTTCGGCTCGTCACTTTCATTGTGTCCATGTCTGCGATAGCACAACATATCAATGAAAATATCTTTGCCAAATTTCTGACGATACTCAACCGCCAGATTCGCACAGAAAGTAACAGCCTCCGCATCATCACCATTTACGTGAAGAATCGGTGCATCTACAATTTTAGAAATATCCGTACAGTAAATGCTGGTACGAGCATCATCATAATCGGTGGTAAATCCAACCTGATTGTTAATTACAAAGTGAATGGTTCCTCCCGTGGTATAACCTGGCAATCCCGACATTTGAATTACTTCATATACAATTCCTTGTCCGGCCACAGCCGCATCGCCATGAATCAAAATGGCCATGCCTTTGCTCAAATCTCCTTTATACTCATCATCAATCTGGCCTCGTGTGTAACCCACTACGAGTGGATCTACTGCTTCCAGATGTGAAGGGTTTGGCGTTAACTTTAAGTAAATTTTATTTCCGGATGGTGTGTCGATATGGCTGCTGTAACCCAAGTGGTATTTCACATCACCATCACCCATGGTAAGGTCGGGATTGATATTTCCTTCAAACTCTGTGAAAATTTGTTCGTAAATTTTTCCAAGGATGTTCGTCAACACATTCAAGCGGCCGCGGTGAGCCATGCCTATCACAACTTCTTTCACGCCCAATTCGGCACTCTTATTAATAATAGTCTGCAAGGCAGGAATGGTATTTTCACCGCCTTCCAGCGAAAAGCGCTTTTGACCTAAAAATTTGGTGTGCAAAAAGTTTTCAAAAACAACAGCCTCATTCAATTTTGCCAAGATTCGCTTCTTTTCGTCTTGGTTAGGGTTGTAGCTGAAATATTCTTTTTCGATTTTATCGAAGAACCAGCTCCTCACCTCATCATTGCGGATGAAGTTGTATTCAAAACCGATCGTGCCTAAATAAAGAACCTTCAATCGCTCAATAATTTTACGCAGCGATGACTTGGGCATGCCAATTTCAGATGCCACGTCAAATTCGATATCTAAATCAGCATCTGTAAGGCCAAATTTGGTATGATCAAGTTGCACCCCATGGTCGCGTCTTTCACGCACCGGGTTGGTGTTGGATTTCAGGTGTCCAAATGAACGGTACGCAAAAATGAGCGTACGCACATAAGTCTCCTTAATATTAGGCGCATCAGCAGCACCTGCGTGGCCATTTTCGCCATATCGCTGCGAAGAAAGGTCATAACCCTCAAAAAACTTTTGCCAAGAGCCATCTACTGAAGCCGGATCTTGTTTGTAATTTTGATATAGCTGGTCGATGTAACTCGTGTCAGCATTTGATAGGTAACTGTACTTATCCATGAATTAGAAAATTGAAATCTAATCAAATGTATTGAGGTTGATTTAGATTAAAAAACTTAATAATCGGTTAAACAAATATAATGCTTTGAACAGTCAATTACTCCTTCATTACAGGTTGACGGCCAATATTTTAGCATACAAATCCGTAAAAAAGCTTGATTTTGGCACTTTCTTATAGACAGGGTTGGCATATATTCAAAATCCGTTTACCTTTGCGATCCTTTTAAAAACGGACGTGTTCCAACATTAAAAAAGTAAGAAAAAATGGTAAAAATGAGATTGGCCCGCAGAGGCCGCAAAAAATTGTCAATGTTTGATATCGTGGTGGCTGACGCAAGAGCGCCTCGTGACGGTAAATTCATTGAAAAAGTAGGTACTTACAATCCTGCTACCAACCCCGCATCTATCCTGATTAATGAGGAAAGAGCTTTCCATTGGTTGATGGTAGGTGCTCAACCTTCTGACACTGTACGTGCGATGCTTTCATATAAAGGCATTATGTACAGAAGACATTTGCAAATTGGCGTTGACAAAGGTGCTTTGACACAAGAAGCAGCTGATGCTAAATTGGCTGAATGGTTAAAAGGTAAAGAAGCTAAGATCGAAACGAAGGTTTCTAGCTTGACAAAATCGAAGCAAGATGCTGCCAAGGCTCGTAAAGATGCCGAAGCAAAAGTGAAAGAAGCACGTGCTGAAGCCATCCGCAAGAAGGCTGAAGTTCCTGCTGCTCCTGCCGCTGAAGCCGCTCCTGCTGCCGAAGAGCAAGCATAACTATCTTAATCACCTCATAAAAAAAGCCCAGTGTTAAATCACATGGGTTTTTTTTTGGCTAGAGATCCGTTTTAAAATACTGTACATTTATCATATGGGAACAACAATAATCATACTTGAAAAAGGAGAGGCAAAAAGACCTTATTTTGAGATGAGCGAAGTAGAACGCAAAGAGGTAAGCGTAAAGGTCTGGGAAGAGGTGAAACGCAAAGCTGCCTCGATTGGTAAATACCCCATTACAAGGAATACCCTCAACAGTAAATAATGCCTTCTTTATATGTAGTCGCTGGTCCAAATGGAGTTGGAAAGTCAACGCTATTTAACGCGATCATTCCTGAAGGCATCGACTATATAAATGCAGATTTAATTGTTAATTCTTTACGGGAACAATCTGGAGGCAATAACATCCAGGATATTGCGAATCAAGAGGTATCAAGCCTTTTTTATTCAAAGATTAAGAAAAACGAGTCTTTCGCATTAGAAACCAATTTATCTGATATTGAGACATACAAATCATTTATAGGCATACAAAGCCTTCACTATGAAGTAAATGTTTTTTTCTTGTCTGTCGAACCTGTCGAAATCTGTATTGAACGTGTAAATCAACGAGTAAAACAAGGTGGACATAACGTCAATGCCAATATAATTCGTTTTCAGAACGAAAGAATTTGTAATTGGGCCGCAGAGGTTATTTCGCAAGAATCAACCAAATCAGACTCATTCTCTTCAATCGAAGATGTACGAAAAAACTATAAACCCAAATCGTGAGTGGACAAACATTCTTGTTTTAAAATCGGCTATGTAGCCAAAACCCACGGCCTGAAAGGCGAGGTAACATTAATTGTAACTGAGCCAGTTGATTTTGAATTGATTGAATCTGTTTTCATTGAACTGCGCGATTCTTTAGTACCTCATTTTGTCTCTTCTTTTTCAGATCGTGGCGATAAAGTGTTTGTCAAATTCGATGACATCGATACGCCCGAAAAAGCAGCTTCATTAAAAGGTGGCAGCCTGTATTTGCCAAAAGATGCCCGTCCCAAACTAAAGAGAGGGGAATTTTATGACGATGAAGTGGTTGGCTTCTTAGTGGTAGACGAAAATTTGGGCGAACTAGGAGAAGTAACGGAAGTAAGCTCGTCTGGCCCTAACCGCCTTCTGACAGTAGATGTGAAAGGAAAAGAATTGCTCATTCCCGTCAATAGTCCATTTGTACTCAGCACCAACAAAACCAAAAAAACCATCATGGTTGCTTTGCCCGATGGCTTTTTAGACATTTAGCTATGCGTCTGGATATTATTACCTGTTTGCCTCGCCTGCTGGAGAGCCCTTTTTCGGATTCTATCTTGAAAAGAGCCCAGGATAAAGGCTTAGTGACTGTTAAAATCCATGACTTAAGGCCTTACTCCACCAACAAGCACCGAACTACAGATGATTACGCATTTGGCGGAGGTGCTGGCATGGTGATGATGATCGAACCCATCGATCGCTGTATTTCAGCCCTGAAAGCCGAGCGCACCTACGATGACATTATATATATGAGTCCGGATGGGGAATTGCTATCGCAATCCATTGCCAACCAACTCAGTCTTCAGCAAAACTTAATTTTATTGTGCGGCCATTATAAAGGTGTGGATGAGCGTGTCCGCGAACATTTGATTACCCGTGAAATTAGCATTGGCGACTATGTGCTTTCCGGAGGCGAATTAGCTGCTGCCGTAGTGGCCGATTCAGTAATTCGGTTGCTTCCAGGAGTTTTGAATGACGAAACATCCGCTCTCAGCGATTCTTTTCAGGATGGCATGATTGCACCACCCGTCTATACTCGCCCTGCTGAATACAATGGCTGGAAGGTGCCCGATGTATTGCTTTCCGGCCATCAGGCCAAAATTGAGGACTGGAAGCAGGAACAATCCCTGAAAAGGACCAAAGAACGGAGGCCGGGGTTAAGTTCTTAGCAGGAAATTTCTTTTGGCAGGCTTCCAAATTCAACTTCTTCACCTATATTTGCAGTCCATTTTAAAAACCGAGTACCATGGCCGATTTAATGAAAATTGTAGAGCAGGAGTTAGGCTCTAAAAGAAGCAGCATCCCAAATTTTAAGGCAGGTGATACCATCAGCGTACACGTTAAAATCAGCGAGGGAAATAAAGAGCGTATTCAGCAATTTCAAGGCGTGGTATTGTACCGCAGAGGTACTAGCACCAATGGTGAGAGCTTTTCAGTAAGAAAAGTATCAAATGGTGTGGGTGTTGAGCGTATTTTCCCGATCCTAAGCCCTAGCATTGATAAAATCGAGTTCGTAAAGGCCGGTAAAGTTCGCAGAGCAAAATTGTATTATATGAAAGGCCGTCAGGGCAAGTCAGCTCGTATTAAAGAGAAGTTGGCTAACACTGCACAGGCTTAATTCGATAAAAACACTAAAAAAACCCATTTCTAGCACAGAAATGGGTTTTTTGCTTTCATACGATAACCTTGGATGAATTGGGGTATCAACCTATATTTGTCCCTCACTTAAAAAAACCTATGGCTAGACCCACCATCACCGAGTTACTTGGTAAAGATGCCGAGTCGCTTTTAACACACAAAAGCAAGACAATTCCGAAAGAAAGTTTGCATTTGCCCGGCCACGATTTCGTGGACAGAATTTTTTCTATTTCTAACCGCAATCCTCAAACCTTGCGCAGCTTACAGGTAATGTTTGACATGGGAAGATTGGGCAACACCGGTTTCCTTTCCATCTTACCGATCGACCAAGGTATCGAACATAGCGCAGGTGCTTCCTTCGCCAAAAATCCGATCTACTTCGATCCGGAGAATATCATCAAGTTAGCTATTGAGGGCGGATGTAATGCCGTGGCTACTACGTTTGGTGGTTTGGCAATGATGTCCAGAAAATATGCGCACAAAATTCCTTTCATTGTAAAAATCAATCACAATGAATTGTTGACCTACCCTAACCGTGCCGATCAAATCATGTACGGTTCTGTGGAAGATGCGTGGAACTTAGGAGCTGTAGCAGTGGGTGCTACCATTTATTTTGGTTCTGATAATGCAACTCGTCAAATTCAGGAAGTTTCTGCTGCCTTTGAACGTGCGCACGAATTGGGCATGGCTACCATTTTGTGGTGCTATACGCGCAATGACGCCTTCAAAAAAGACGGTGTGGACTATCACACTTCGGCTGACTTAACCGGTCAAGCCAATCACTTAGGTGTTACGATCCAAGCTGACATCATCAAACAAAAATTAGCGACCAACAATGGTGGCTATAAAGCCTTGAACACAGGCACGAGCAGCTACGGTAAGTTGGATGAGCGTATTTATACAGAATTAACAACTGATCACCCGATCGATTTGTGCCGTTACCAAGTGTTGAATTGTTATAATGGCCGTGCTGGTTTGATCAACTCAGGCGGCGATTCAAAAGGTGCTAGCGATATGGCAGATGCAGTACGCACAGCGGTTATCAATAAGCGCGCAGGTGGTATGGGCTTGATTTCCGGAAGAAAAGCATTCCAACGTCCTTTGAAAGAAGGCATTGAAATTCTACAAGCCATACAAGACGTTTATTTAGATAGTAAGATTGATATTGCTTAGTCAAAAAAGTTGACAATCGACAATAACCAGTTGACAGTCAAATCTTGTCAATTGTTTATTGTCAATTGTTGATTCATTGGTTGATCTTCCATTTTTCAAATTGATGAATTAATTATGCCTTGGTTCAAACGGACAGACAAAGGAATTTTAACTCCTACCGAATCGAAACGTGAAGTGCCCGATGGGCTATGGTTCAAATCTCCGGGAGGGAAAATCATTCACACGCGAGAATTAAAAAACAACGCGTATGTAGTTCCCGAAGAAGACCTCCATGTAAAAATTGGTTCAGAAGAATATTTTGAAATTCTGTTCGACAACAACGAGTTTACCGAGTTGGATCCCAACATGGAGTCGGCAGACCCGTTGAAATTTGTTGACACCAAGCCGTATCCTAAAAGAATTAAGGAATCACAATCCAAAACACAATTGAAAGATGCCGTTCGCACAGCTTATGGCAAAATCAATGGCTTGGATTTATGTGTTGCGTGTATGGATTTTACTTTCATTGGTGGATCTATGGGTTCTGTGGTAGGTGAAAAAATTGCCCGCGCCATCAATCACTCGCTAAAAACAAGAACACCCTTCCTCATGATTTCGCGCTCGGGTGGCGCCCGCATGATGGAAGCCGGACTTTCGTTAATGCAAATGGCCAAAACTTCGGCACGCCTGGCGCTGCTGGATGAAGCGAAAATACCTTACATTTCTTTACTTACAGATCCTACCACCGGAGGAGTTACCGCATCGTACGCTATGTTAGGCGACTTTAATATTGCTGAACCCGGTGCACTGATTGGATTTGCCGGTCCACGTGTAATTCGTGAAACCATTGGCAAAGATTTACCAAAAGGCTTCCAAAGCGCTGAGTTCGTGTTGGAGCACGGTTTCCTTGACTTCATCATCGACCGCAGAAGCTTGAAACAGCGCTTAAGCACATTACTCAAAATGCTTCAATAGTTTTTATTCACGGTGGCCGGGGTAGTTTGTATTGAATCGCATTACCTACCTTCTATTGAATATTTGTGTGCCATTCTTCCATTTGAAACGGTGGAAATTGAAGTGCATGAACATTTCGTGAAACAAAGTTTTCGAAATCGCTGCTTCATTAACACTTCGCAGGGAAAGCAAATGCTGATTTTGCCAGTTACCAACAAGCATGGAAAAACGCCTGTTCATGAAATTCGGATAGACTATCAACAAAAGTGGCAGAATAACCATTGGCGCACCATTGAATCTACCTATCGTAATGCACCCTTTTTCGAGTTTTATTCCGATGATCTAAAAAAGATCATCTACGAAAAGCACGAACATCTGATCACTTTCAACCAAAAATTGCTGTCATTCTGTCTGCGAAAAGTTGGTTTACCGATTCAGGTCAAAGAAACCGTTACCTACCAAAAAGACCTCAATTCATCCATTTTGGATTTGCGAGGAGTTATTTCCGCCAAGGAAGACTACGCACATCGGTCATTCTATCAGCCTGTTGGCTATCAACAGGTGTTTGGCAACAATTTTGTAGCTAACCTGAGCTTCTTGGATTTGTTGTTCTGTGAAGGTCCGAATTCGGTCCGCTACCTACAAACTGCTAAGAGGGATTTGAACAAATAAAACGCGATACTTGTTTGACTTACTAATTGTGTAAAGTAGGTCATTAATAGGCGAATTACTTGTTTGGAATTATAGTCTGTAAAACTTTACATTTACATATCTCAACTCTTTATGTCAAATATGGAAGCCAAATTTTCTAACCGTGTTAAGGAAGTTATTTCACTCAGCCGGGAAGAAGCACTGCGATTGGGTCATGATTATATCGGCACCGAGCATCTCATTCTAGGAATGATTCGTGAAGGTGAAGGTGTAGCGGTTGGTGTGCTGAAGAAACTCGGTGTGCCGCTCGATCAGTTGCGCGGTGAAATCGAAAAAATTTCGAAAGGCACAGCTACGCATGAAATAAAAAATCTTGCCAACATTCCACTAACTCGTGCATCTGAAAAAACACTGAAGATCACTTATTTGGAAGCCAAAGTTTTCAAAGCGCAGTTGATTGGAACAGAACATTTGCTCTTGTCAATCTTACGTGATCCAGATAATCTCGCAACTCAAATCCTAAACAAGTTTGATGTGGCATACGATGTGGTAAAAGAAATGCTGGAATACCAACATGAGCAACCTTCTGCCGCTTCTGATACGGATGATCCGGACGATGACTCTTCTAAAATGTTTGGTAGTGGTGCCGTTCCTCCCGGTGGATCGAAAGAGAAAAAGGGTGGCGAAAAATCGCGCACACCGGTGTTGGATAATTTTGGCCGCGACTTAACCAAGTTGGCCGAAGATAATAAGCTCGATCCGATCGTAGGTCGTGAAAAAGAAATTGAGCGTGTAGCACAAATCTTGAGTAGAAGAAAAAAGAACAATCCAATTTTGATTGGAGAACCCGGTGTTGGTAAAACAGCCATTGCCGAAGGTTTGGCTCTGCGCATTGTTCAGAAAAAAGTTTCTCGCGTATTGTTTGGAAAGCGCGTAGTTACACTTGATTTGGCATCTTTAGTCGCAGGCACGAAATACCGCGGTCAGTTTGAAGAGCGTATGAAGGCGGTGATGAACGAACTTGAAAAATCACCGGACGTTATTTTATTCATTGACGAATTACATACCATTGTAGGTGCCGGTGGAGCTTCCGGATCGCTGGATGCTTCGAACATGTTTAAACCTGCTCTAGCCCGTGGCGAAATACAATGTATCGGTGCCACCACGTTGGATGAGTACCGTCAGTACATTGAAAAAGACGGAGCTTTGGCCAGACGTTTTCAAATGGTGATGGTAGATTCTACTTCCGTAGACGAAACCATTCAGATTTTGGAAAACATTAAAGAGAAATACGAAGACCATCATCATGTAACCTATACTAAAGAAGCATTGGAAGCATGTGTGCGTTTGTCGGATCGCTACATTAGTGATCGCTTCTTGCCAGACAAAGCGATTGACGTAATGGACGAAGCTGGTGCACGTGTTCACATCAATAACATTCATGTTCCTGATGATATCGTGAAATTTGAAGCGGCTATCGAAGACGTGAAGAAAGAAAAGAACCGTGTAGTAAAGAGCCAGAAGTACGAAGAAGCTGCACAACTTCGTGATAAAGAAAAGAAGCTCATCGAGCAACTGGATTTAGCGAAAGCGCGCTGGGAAGAAAAAACGCGCACTGAAAAATATACGGTTACTGAAGATAACGTAGCCGATGTAATCGGAATGATGACGGGCATTCCTGCGAACCGTATTGCTCAAAAAGAAAGCAACAAATTGCTGGGAATGGCTGAGAAGCTGAGCACGAAGGTAATCGGGCAGACGGAAGCTATCAAGAAACTGACCAAAGCGATTCAGCGCACACGCGTAGGATTGAAAGATCCGAAAAAGCCCATTGGTTCGTTCATTTTCTTAGGCCCTACCGGTGTGGGTAAAACCGAATTGGTAAAAGTTCTGGCTACCTACCTCTTCGATAAAGAAGATGCATTGGTGCGAATCGATATGAGCGAGTACATGGAGAAATTCTCTGTGTCTCGATTAGTAGGTGCGCCTCCCGGATATGTTGGCTACGAAGAAGGCGGACAGCTGACTGAAAAAGTACGCAGAAAGCCGTATAGCGTAGTGCTATTGGATGAAATTGAAAAAGCACATCCGGATGTATTCAATATTTTATTACAAGTATTGGATGATGGTATTCTTACAGATGGTTTGGGTAGAAGAGTCGATTTCAGAAATACGATCATCATCATGACTTCGAATATCGGGGTGCGTGATTTGAAAGACTTTGGTTCTGGAATTGGTTTTGCCACCAAAGCCAATCGGGAGAATGAAGAAGAAGTAATGAAATCAACCATTCAAAATGCGTTGAAGCGCGCGTTCTCTCCAGAGTTCTTGAATCGGTTAGATGATGTGATTGTATTCAATTCATTGCAACGTGAACACATTCACCAAATCATTGATATCACACTCGGCAAATTGTTTGAGCGCATTTTATCGCTTGGCTACACCGTTGAGTTAACTGAGAAAGCGAAAGATTTCTTGGCCGATAAAGGATACGATCAGCAATTCGGAGCACGACCTTTGAACCGAGCTATTCAAAAATATTTGGAAGATCCGGTAGCCGAAGAGATCTTGAAAGGTGAAATTACCGAAGGAGGCACCATTCAAGCTGATTACGAAGGAACCGGTGATGCTTTAACCGTGAAAGTAAAAAAGGCGAAAGCTTCCTCGAAAGAGAAAAAGAGTGAATAGATTTTCGATTTGAATCAAAAGAAAGGGTTGGCCAACGCTAACCCTTTTTTATTTTGAGCCAGATCGTTTCATCACTTTGAAAGCGGTGTACAACGAAATAATCCCCGAAAGGGTAAACACAACCAACAAGTGCGGCTCTTTCAATCTAAAGACAGTTACCAGCACTTTGTCAATGTTGTTGAATCCTAAAACCAACACACATCCTAAAATCAAAATCAAAACAGCATTGTACCAAGATGCATGACGACCAGAGACAGGTATCAGGAAAGGATCATTTACTATAACGATCAGAAAGTAAGTTATCAAAGGCAAAATCAGTCCATTGACAGCCTGCACCGCCAAAATAACCGGAATGGGTTTGATGCCACTAATTCCAAATAAAAACCCAACAGCCAGCACACTCCCCCATACCCACACGATGTTTTTCTTTTGTGTATCGAAAACGCTGGTCGCAATAATTGATGCGGCATAAGGCGAAGTAATGGCCGATGAAAAGCCTGCGGCAAACAAACCAACGCCCAGTGCTACCACTCCAATCATTCCAATCTTAGTCTGAAACTGATTCGATAAATCAGCAAATGAATTGAATTCGGAGGCGAGTGTTCCCGCCATTAAAATCCAGGCGGTGATCAATCCACCTATGATAACAGAAATAGAAAGTCCAACGCGCATCAATGGAATAGTTTGCCCTTTGCTGATTCCTGATCCTAAAAAAATATTGTATGGAACAATGGTAGTGCCGACTAACCCGAGCGTGAGCAACTCCGCACCGGGTGGGATTACCGGTACCATGCTTGAGCTAACTACCTCACCAAAACTGAAGTTGCCATAAAAAGCGAGCGCAAAAAAAGCAATGCCCATCATAGCCACTAGAATAGTCATGATGGTGGATATCCATTTCCCACGACCACTCCAAAGAATAAGTGCCGCAATCAGTGTGAGTACGATTGTGAAAGTTTTACTGTAATCGCCAAGCAACAAAATCAAACCCGATGTCCCACCTAAAATATTGCCTGCTTCATAGGCTGCACAGCCCAACACTACCGAGCCGCCTACTAACCACTTTACCCAAAATCCTTTTTGATGACCAAATTTTTTATCGAGCGCCTGACCAAACGAAAGGCCGGATGAGATGGTGATGCGTGCTGAAACTTCTTGCAGTGCAATACATGCCAACGTGGCAAATGTGACGGCCCACAAAAGTTGCAATTGAAATTGAGATCCCGCGGAAGCGGCTGTAGTGACTGTGCCCGGGCCAATAAATGCAGCAGAAATAATCGACCAAAGAATAACACTGGATAGTTTATCTCGGGTCGGGGCTTTCATTTACAACACGTTGTTGAGTTGTTCTTTTATTTTCTCCAACTCCTCCTTCATCGCTACCACATGCTTTTGCATTTCGGCATCGTTGGCCTTGCTGCCAATGGTGTTGATTTCGCGGCCAATCTCTTGCGCTATGAAACCTAACTTCTTACCATTCGATTGTTTTTCTTTGAGGATGGTGTTGAAATAATCTAAGTGTGTTTTTAAACGAACGCGCTCTTCGTGAATATCCAGTTTCTCGATATAGAAAATAATCTCTTGCTCTAAACGATTGACATCAAATCCTTCGTTTCCAAAAAAATCAGTAATTCCTGATTTGATACGCTGACGAATTTTTTCAATCCGAACCGGATCCAGTTTTTCAACTTGAATCAAGCTTTGCGCGATATTGTTGATGTACTCTTTAAACTTTCCTTCCAAAGATGCACCTTCGGCCAAACGAAACTGCTCGCATTTTGTCAACGCCTCATTCACCAACTGAACGATTTTCTCCCACTCAGCAGGATCGAGTTCTTCCTTGCCGGTGGATATCACAACATCGGGAGAATTTAATGCCAACTGAAACAAAGACTCATAACCGGACATGACTTTATCGGCCAGCCTCTTCAATTCACTGTAATAGCTTACAAATAATTCTTCGTTGTACCGCTGAGTTTCACCGATGCGTGCAGCTTGTTGAAGGTCGATATTCAGAGAGATTTTACCTCTCTCCAATTTATCAACCACCAGATTACGTATATCAATTTCCTTTTCGGCATACTTTCTCGGCAGTCGGAGATTGAGGTCGAGAAACTTAGAGTTCAATGATTTGACTTCAACAGAAAGAGCGAGAGAACCACTATTTAAAACTACCTGGCCGAAGCCAGTCATTGATTTAATCATGCAGGTGAGGTTTAGAAATCAAATCCGAAGGTAACGTAGAATCTTGGATTCTTCACGGTATAATTTTCTACCGGCCACGCTACATCCAACTTGAGGTAGTACCCAAAGATCATGGATCGGAATCCTGCTCCATAACTATACAGCCAAGGGTTGAGGTATTCTTTGATCTCCACCTGAAACGGACTGCCCTCTCCTTTTTCAGGCACAATACGTACGCGGCCATTGTTCTCGTTATCAAATGGGATCGGGCCTGTCCAACTACTTCCAAAATCATAGAAGCCGGTGAATTGCAGGTTGCGAAAGAAATTGGAAGTGATCGGACCACTGGAGAGTGCTCTGACGAGTGGTATACGTAACTCCGCATTGAATAATGCGGCACTGTTACCATACAGCGTGCCATAATCAAATCCGCGCAAGCTGGTGGCAAATTCTACGAAAAGTAAATTTTCATTGTATTGACCAAACTGACTGGTCAGCGGATTTTGCACCCCACTGTAGTTGAATGAATTGGCAATCCAGTTATCCATTCCACCTAAGAGATAGTTCTTGGGTGAATTTCCATAAAAGGTTCCGGCAAACCCACGAAACGCCAATACAATCTCTTTATAAATTTTTTGATAATGACGAACATCAATGGATGCTTGCGAAAAATTCTTCTTGCTATCGCCAACTGCCTGGTAAGTAACAAAACTAAACTTCCCGCGTGTGCCTTCGATAATATTCATTCCCGTAGTCAGCGAGTTGTCGTACACAATTTCAAATTTGGTTCCGGCATAAAATTGAGTTTGCGTAGGCCGGAAGCTAGGCGGCCCAATCACAAGCGGGCTTCTTCCTCTGTCGACAAATTCGGTAAACCCAAAAAATGGTTTGAGCGTAACACGCGTGCGAACGGAAAGTGGATATGAAGCACCCAATTCTACTTTTTGAAATGAGTATTTCTGATTTTCTTCTTCAACAATCTCACGGTTGGGCGGCTGCCAGAAAATAACTTTCCGATCAAAGCGGGCGCTAAAGTCAATGCGGTGAGGCAGATATTGAAATTCTCCATACACATCGCCATTCTTCAGGTCGAAGGCGGTTTGGATTCCACCAAAAATCCGGTAGTTCTCCAGCATGTCGTTCATCTGTGCTTCCAAGCGCATACTCCAACCCCGCAATGGATCTACAACCAAACTGGTTACAATGTTTTCATAGCTAAACTTAGGTGAATATGGAAAGGGGCCGAGCACACGACTTGTTTCACGCGCCTTCATGTACCGCGTTAAAAATGTTTCGCTGGGCTGTTTGTTTTTAACGGCCTCCTCTTCAAAAACATAATCATCCGTATTGAGCGTCTTTTCGGTGATCGGTTTTAAGGGGTTACGCGCTGTATCTTTTTTTACCTCATCGAAAGTATAATCATCTGTATTTATCGCTTCTTTCTTTACAGAATCGGGCTTGGGGCTTTGCACCGGGCGCTGTGTGGTAGTATCTGTTTTTTCTTTGATGCGTGAATTGATCAAATCCTTGATAGAGGTAGCTTGTTTGGGCACTTCTTTTTTCTTTCGCTCCGTTACTACCCGCGCCTGCAACACTTCTTTGCGTCTGCTTACCGGGGTGAACACCTGGCGCTGAAAATCAAAATTGTTATCTATAAAAATATCCTCGCGTAACTTTTGAGAGAGCACCGTAGCCAACATTTTATTCTCGTAATTGATGTCGTAATCTTTAATGCTTGAGTTATAGTTGGTGACTTGCGAATAAATTCCGGATTGGCTGTTGAATTTAAACAAGTTGACGATGCCCCGCTGATCGCTTAAGTAATAAAAATTATTCTCATCAATTGCCCTGGCATGAAAGTCTTTGCTAAGCGTATTGGTAATGCGAATCAGTCGATTGAGTGTTGTATCTATATTGTATAGAAACAAGTTGTAATTAGGAGCCAGCTTCTCTAATCCCTTCACATTGGTTTTAAGGGAATCGGTTAAGCGGTTGGAACTAAACACGATGGTATTGGAATTCGGAACAAATGCCGGATCGAGATCGTCAAACTTATCGTTGGTTAATCGCTTGGTACGATCTCTGCGGCTACTCAATAAAAACAAGTCATTTTGGCCTTCAAAGTCGGCACTCACAATCACCAATCTTCCATTATTGGAAAAATTGAAACTGCGGATGTTGCTGAACTTATCCAACTCGCGCGGCAGCTTGGTGCGTGTATTTAAATCGTACAACCAAAAAATGTATTGGCCTTGTTTCACACCAATTACACCCAGCGTGTTAGCATCGGCCCAACTTAACAATGGCACACGATAGTCTACCGTTTGCTTGATTACCCGATTGCCACCTTTGAGGATGGTGGTTTCCTTTCCATTCTCTAACGACTTTACCTTTACTGTAAATTCACCGCGGTCATTTTCCGCATACGCAATTTTTTTGCCATCGGGGCTAATTTTTACAGTGGTATATGTGAGGTTTTTCTTGTTGCGGCTAAAGCGCGATGAATCGGAAAGTGAAACATAATTTTGGCTCACTTTGCTCTCCATCCCTCCATAAAAACTTTTCCAGTCGGTAAGGAGTTGTTTGAAAGGTACTCCAAGTGTAATCAAAATACTCTTTTCTTCATCGCGAATAATACGCGTATAGTTCAGAATGTTGTTGATACTGCTTTTGCCATATTTCTCTACAATATAGTTCCAGATGGATTGCCCTACCAGGGCAGCTTCTTTATCTGTTAAACGCAACGCGCGATTAATCTTCTTGCTTCTTACGAGTTGGCGCACAAAATCATCCATTTCTTCATTCCAACCGTAGGCTACATAATAAGAAGTTCCATAAATAAACCAATCGGGTAGGTTGAGCAATACGCTGTTTTGAAACATATCTTTCAAGCTTCCGCCAAACATCATCTCGTTCACTAGCAAGTCTGACATTTTAAATATCAGCTCTTGTTTAAACTCTTCGAGATTACCTGGATGGGCTATTTCAACATACGGCTTTATGAATTCGGTTTCTCCTCCGGCACTAAAGCGTGTATGATTGAGTCCGATATTGCTTTGTTGCAGATCGGTGATGGAGTTATAAAGGAAAACCTTGGTCTTTTGGTAAGGATAATACCCCAGTAAATCGGTAATCCGATCAAACTCTGATTCCAGATATTGTAACGCATCTTCGGCTGCCTTTCTACGTTCGCCATAGAAATGCACATCAAAGTTTTCAGAACTCAGATACTTCCAATCAAATTCTTTGTATTGAATTCTATTCTGACCAAACACTTCACGCGCCTGTTGAGCATTGGATTTCCCTAAAAAAAACAGCACAAACAGGGCCAATACGCCCACACTTTTCATTCCCATACGTAGGATTAACTAAGACCTCGAATATAACGGTTTAAAACGGTTAATATTTACTTCCTTATGAATTTCCCCTTGTTCTGTCAACCAATTGGCCAATTGGTTCGAAAAATAAGGAGCCAGACTGACGCCTTTGGTGCCCAACCCATTGAAAATTACCAGATTGGAATACTCCGGATGTGGCCCCAATATCGGTCGTCTGTCTACAGTTGTAGGGCGAATTCCCCATTCCTGACCTTGAACAGTATATGGATCCTTCAAGAGAGCGTTCAGTTTGTCCTCCAGTTCTTGCCGGCCTGCCTGAGAGGTGCTTTTGCTCAAGTCGGCGAGCGAGTAAGTAGCCCCGGCTTTATAAATTTCTGCTTCTGCTGTAGGCACCACATAAACGCCTTTGTTGTAAATTATTTCTGGTTTCACCCCGAGTGAGATTTGGAGTGTCTCACCTTTTAATGGCCGGATCGGAAGCCAGTGAAAATAAGGCGCTAATGATTCAATACCCGTGCAAAAAATGATCTTATCCGCCTCCACATCATTATAGATAATGCGTTTCGAATGAATCGTTAGACAATCCTGTGAGAATACTTCTTCCACATACGAATCGGATGCGATCAGGTGGCTACGGACAGCTCCCATAAATGCATTCGTATCCAAATAGCCCGATTGGTTTACTTCAATACCCCCAAAAGAATTGTGAATGTTTGGATAGCGAGCAGATGTAAACACCTCCTTCACAAATTTGTTCCTTTCCTTATCGGCCGTTTTGGCCATCCAGTTATTTTGCTCTTCAATGTTTTGAAAGGGCCGGAACAAATGCATTGGGTAAAAAAAGGATGCTCCCAATTTGGCTTCCATGGCGGGAAAAAACCGAAACAATTCTGCAAAGAATTCTTCCGCCATCCAGGTTTTTACAATACCCATGCCCGTAATGGGATTAAATAAACCTGCCGCCACTTTTGAACATGTATTTTGCTGGGGTTGATCCATCACCCACACCGTTTTGCCCATGCCCAACAGACGCATGGCAAGACAAGAGCCCGCCAATCCTTGCCCGACAATAATAAAATCTACTTTTCTCACTCGGCTCATTCGAAATCTAAACCCCAGATTAATATTCAGCACATGCCTTGAATCAACACTCAGAAAAATCCCCTGGGTAGTTAGGATTCATCTTAACAATAAGTACTCATTCCATAAATGGGCTTAAAAATACTACTAATAGCCGAGGGGGCATAAGCCCTTAAGTTTGTTAATTTTGCAAATGCTTTCTATTCAAACTTTCGTTTTCAATCCGTTTTCAGAAAACACCTATGTTGTCTCCGATGAGACCGGAACTGCTGTGATTATTGATCCGGGTTGTTATGAGATGGAGGAACAAAATGAATTAGACGAATACATTGCCTCAAAAAGGCTCTCTGTCCAATACCTCCTCAATACGCATTGCCATATCGATCACGTGCTGGGGAATTATCATGTAAAGAAAAAATACCAGGTTCCGTTGCTGATGCATACCCGAG
>JAJTHV010000027.1 GCA_021300095.1 Flammeovirgaceae bacterium
CATGCTTACGAATATGTTCACCCGCTTTGTCAACCCACTCCTGATGCGCTTCGATCATTTTCTCCGGTGGTGGGCCTTCGGTTTTTATTTCTTTAATCAACTGCTGCCACGTTTTGGTGGGATCTATTTTCTTGGCCAGTTGTTCCAGTTCGCCAACCGTTTGGTTGAACATCTTCCAACCATATTCGTAGAGGCTGTCGCTTGAATAAGAAATCAGGTATTGACCGCGTAGCATTTGATTGTAGGTGTCATAGCCGATGGCAAAATCGCCATTCTGCTTTTGGGGCAACTCATTTTTGATGAAGAGGATAAATTTCTCCAGCGATTGGCGGGCCACTTTCGCTAGGTCGAGAATAGCGGCTTCTTCCGCACCCGCAAGTTTGGCAAACGCTGGAATTTCCTTGTCGAATAGGGCATAGCCATTTTCTGCCATAAATAAAGCCAACTCCTGAAAGCGGGGCACGTAGGTATCCAGCAACTTCATTCCATTTTCCAATTGGGTTGGTGTGATGGCGAGTCGCTTTTTTATCTGTTCAATTTTTCCTGCTGCGTCACCCGGTTGATTGATTACGTCCGAAATACCGGTGAAGGTCATGAACAATCGCGGGTCGCGCTTCCACGCCTGCATTTTTTCTTGCTCCAGTTCGCGTCCTACTAAAATGCTTTGTGCAAACTTCCAGTCGATCAGATCATCGCCTTTGAGTTGAGCTGAGTCAATCGTGCGCAGGGTGGCGAGTTGTTCTTTGGTTTTCGTCAGGGCTGCATCAAAGGAAGATTTACTTAAATCATCATCAGGTTTCTTGCGGCCTCGACCCGGTGAACTTGAAAAAGTTTCTAAAAATTGTGCCAATTGGTCTGCTGCCGACACTGCTTTATTGTCGCTAGGTGACTGACAGGCGAAGATACAGAAGAATAGGAGTAGGTACTTTTTCATACAAACAGGTTTAGGTGGATTGAAAGTAATGAAATGCCACCGCGAATACAAGTAGTTTGATGTGGCGAGCGTTAGAATAAAGGCGGAAGCTTCTTATGTAATCTTTATAATCCGATACTAGGAAGATTAGTGCATTCATAGAAAACTAACAAAAGGCATTTTTAGTTAACTTGCATGCTGTATAATATTTAACATGATTCGAATCATTGGCAGCACTTTGTTTTTCGTTTTTCTTATTTCAAAGATTGGTTATGCTCAAACGGGCTGGACTACTTTCAACACGAAAAATTCTCCACTACTAGATAATCGAATTCCTCATCTGGCGGTAGATCACAATAACAACATTTGGGGTGCCTATGCAGGGGCAGGTGGTGATGGAAACGGAATTCTGAGGTATGATGGAAAGAACTTTACCAATTATACAAAATCGAATTCAGGACTCCCGAACAATGACATTCGTGTTATCAAAGTAGATTCAAAAGGAAACATTTGGTTTGCTTGTTACAATGCTGGAATTGCCATGTTCAACGGAACTACTTGGAAGACGTACAATACGTCTAACTCCAATATTGTTGGGAATTTAATAGTTGATATTGAATTCGATGCAGATGGAAATCTTTGGGTGGGTGACTATTTTAAAGGTGTTTCAAAATATGATGGCATACAATGGACGAGTTATGATCGAAGCAAAGCGCCTTTTCCAGAATCCAATTGCATTAATGATCTTGAGATAGACAAAGATAATAATGTGTGGGTTGGGTTAGGTTGTGCCGGTGGCATGGCCAAGTTTACGCAAGCAAGTGGAAAATGGTCATCGTATACTTTATCAAATTCAGCCATACCGGATCATACTGTAAACAATTTACTCATTGATCCGAATGGAATCATTTGGGCTTCGCACATCAATTTGAATGTTTCCAGTTTTAATGGCACGACATGGACGAAATATCCGGAAAAGCGGGAAATAGATCAGTTCATGATTGACAAAGCTGGAAAATTGTGGGGTGCCGGTTTTGGACTCTATACATTTAATGATGGAAAGTGGGAGGGAAGACCTTTGCCTGCTGCGGCAGACACATCGTATGCATTTAGTTTGGTGTTTACTGATTCCCACGCTTGGTTAAGCACTTATTCGGGGCTTTGGATAGATCGGTTGAACACGTCTCCTGCGTTTGAATTAGAGCCGATAACACTCGATCAGGATTTTGAACCACTTAAGCGACAAGTGAAACCAGCGGCTGTTCCGGAAGATGAGCAATGGCAAAAGGTGAAATACACCATTGTGAATAGTAATGCGCAAAAAATTAACGCCACAATTCATGAACTTACAGGTGAAATCACATTAAAGTCCGTACCATTATCTACGGGCTCCGCCTCGCTCACAATCATCGCCAACGATGGTCAGGTAGAGAATAACTTATTTGAAGTAACCATGAGGCTGTAAAGTGAACTGTGTCAAAGAGAGAGAAACACTAACTTTGACATATCATGAAAGAACAATTCAATTTAGAAGAGATCAAGAAGAAAGCCCTTGAGCAGTTTCGCTCGGGCAAATCGTTGTACGGTAAAGATGGA
>JAJTHV010000170.1 GCA_021300095.1 Flammeovirgaceae bacterium
CTATGATGGCAAACAATGGCTAGTCGAACGCTATCGCATCAACAACATCACAGCCGCTTCCCTCACCGACTTCACTCCTCGCTCCGCATCATCAATCCGCGTCCTCGCCGCCGCATCCTCAGCTAAACATGATGTCAAAGTAGGCGATCGCACGCTTTCCTTCTCCGCCCTTCCCGCCACCAAACTAGAAGTAGACAGTATCGCCTCCAAAATCAATACCACTAAACTAGTCGATCGCGACTTCACCGAATCCGCACTCACAGTTAAACTTAATACCCATAACATCATCCATCTCGCCACCCACGGACATTTTGAAGTCGGACAACCCGAACAGTCTTTTATCCTGCCTGGTGATCGCAAGATATCCACGATTAGCGATATCGGTAACTGGACGCTCACCAATGTGAGTTTGGTCGTCCTCAGTGCCTGTGAAACTGCGATCGGTGGTCAGGGCGGCAAGGGTAAAGGGATTGAGATTTTTGGTTTGGGCTATCAGATTCATAATGCAGGTGCAAGTGCAGCGATCGCCACGCTTTGGAAGGTGTCGGATGGCGGTACTGAGCGACTCATGGATGCTTTTTATACGGCGGTAAAAACAGGTAAAGTCTCGAATACGGAGGCATTGCGACAGGCGCAGGTGGCGATGATTACGGGTAATTATGAGGGTTTAGGCGAGGCGCGGGGCATTGTGTCTATTGAGGCGCGTCCAAGAACAACACCAACTGTCCCTGCTAAAATTAGTCACCCCTATTACTGGGCTGCTTTTATCCTGATCGGCAATGGTTTTTAGAAAATCAGGGCAAAAGCCTGAAAAGCTTTAAGTTTTTGTAAATTTTTTGTGTCTATAAAGAAAATCCTTCGATAACCAATTTATACTAATTACAATTTCAATAGGTAGATAAACAATGAGTAAGCTATCTGACGAGCAAACTAAACAGAGTAAAGAATTATTTGCGAAAGCATATTCCTTATACAAGGAAGAAAAATATAAAGAATCTCTAGAAAAATATCAAGAGGTTTTGTCTTTAGTCGATTCATCTGATGACATATCAGCAAAAGCTACAGTTTACACCGCAATTGCTCAAGTACATTCAAAGCTTGGAGAGTCAGAATTAGCTAAGTCTGAAGAATTTAATAACAAAGCAATTCAAGAACTACAAAAAATCAAACTAGGTGATTTTCAGAAGCTTCGGCAGGTCATGAGTCCTATTAGAGATGATCTAATGATGAGTGATGATGAACCTGACCCTATTATTGGGAAAAATCCCCCAATTCCACCTAGACATAGATGAGAAATTAAAAATGTCTACTTTCTCTATCTTTCTCGTTACTTTGTTGACATTTGTATGTTTTTTGCCAGTACCCGAATTGTTTTCAAAATCTTTGGAAAAAGAACTTAAAATTCATACTATTTCTCAATTTTTGTTGTCTCAGTCCATTTTTGAATCAAGCAAAATTCAAGAAGCTGAGGAACTATACAATCAAGCTATTGATCAATACAGCAAAGGAGAATATAAAAATGCAATCCTATCTTTTCAGAAAGCTTTAGAGATTTATAGGAAAATAAAAGATCGTAAGAACGAAAGTCAAGTTCTTAGTGATCTTGGTGGAATTTATCAAAAGCTACGCAAGAACTCAGAAGCTTTAGAATTTAATAACCGAGCCTTAAAAATTCGCAAAGAAATTGGTGATGAACTTGGAGAATTGCAATCATTGATTAATCTTGGTGGAACTTATAACAAGTTAAGTCAATATGCACTAGCAGTTGAATCATTTAAGAATGCTTTAGTAATTTCTAACAAAATAGGTACAGATAGAGAAAGAAGTCATATTTACAGTAATTTAGGTCAAATATTAGCAAATCTAGGTCAATTTGAACAAGCATTTAATTATTATAATCAAGCTATAAAACTTCGCCGCCAAATGGGAGATCGGAAAGGAGAAGCAATTTCTCTTATTAATTTAGGATTTGCCTATGAACTTGAAGGTAATATAGAACTTGCACTGAAAAATTATCAAGATTCTCTAGTAATCTATAAATCCATTAGTGATAAAACTAGCGAAGCTAGAGTATTGAGCTATATTGGCTCTATATTTACTAAGCAAAAAAAATATACTGAAGCATTGCAAGTCTTAGATGCTAGCTTAAAAATATTTGAATCTATTAAAGAAATTAGAGTAAAAGGATCAGTTTTAGATAGTTTGGGTAAAGTTTATCAAGAAATGGAAAAGTATAATCTTGCCCAAAAATATTATTTTGAGGCAATGCAAATTACGAAGCTCACAAAAGAAAGAAGTAATGAGGCAATTATCTTATCTCACTTAGGAGATTTATTTACAAAACAGGGAAAATTAACGGCAGCGATCGCATTTTATAAAGAATCGATTCAAGTAACAGAAGCAATCCGTAAAGATTTAATAACGTTAGATATAGAACAGCAAAAATCCTATACAAACACAGTTTCATATACTTACCGAGCTTTAGCCGATTTGCTACTTTCACAGGGACGAGTTTTAGAAGCACAGCAAGTATTAGAACTATTAAAAATTCAAGAGATTCGTGATTTTACACAAAATAATCGTGCGGGAGATACTACTGAAACAATTAAGAATAATAGAGAAACTCAAGTTATTGACTCTGCTAACAGTTTAATCAAGTTAGGTTTAGAGATTGAGAAATGTCAAAACGATAGATGTCCTCAAAAATATTTAGATGAACTTATAGATCGACGTTATCAGCTTACGCAAAAATTTAACGATACGATAGATTTATTTAAAAAAGAAGCTGATGAGAGAGCATCTAAAGATGATGGATTTTTTAAACCTGACAAAATCCAAGGTAAATTTGGTGAACTACTTCGCACTCAAACAAACACTATTCTGATTTACACA
>JAJTHV010000153.1 GCA_021300095.1 Flammeovirgaceae bacterium
ATCTTTTCTTCCAGCCCAGTAGACGAGGCCTTCATTTGATGGCCGTTTCTTTCCATAGTCACTCAGAACTTTTTCAGTGTACATGATTGCGCGGTTGGGGATCATGTATTTCTTATTATCAGCCGGTGTAAATCTTTCGCTTTCCCACATATATTAATGAGCCATACGCCCTAAGTAGAACTGTGAATTATTAATCCTCGAATAGATGGCTAAGAGAATAGCATCTATCGTTTTGAGAGTACCCACCTGAGGGTTATCCCTCCATCCGATAAGGTTCCAATCACCGTGTGGCGCACCAGGGGTGTGAGACTGATAAGCCTTCCGAGAGCTTGGATTGCAGATACAGGGAAATCCATGAAAGAAGGAGTCGGTGCTTTTCGGATAAGCCCTATGAGTACCGCGTTCTCCAGTCACTGGATGTATGAACTCAATGAATAATGGCCAAGCGGGGTAGTTGTCAAAGCGCAGCTCTATCTGGTACTTCTCCTTATCGATGGATGAGCTGATCTCAGCCGTGAAAAGAAGTTTCTCCACATCGACATCTGATAGCGTAATGCCAATGCTTCGAAGAAACTCCCTACACGCTGATAGCTCCCGATCGACCTCCAGTATGGAAATCTTCTGATCGACAATCATACCGCAATCCCCAAGTCGGTAAAGATTAATACATCACCATCCTTCACTCCGTAACTTACCAGCGGTCTCTCAGGCTTCATGGGAGTATTCGGCTCCCTTTCAAGTCGAAGTTCATACTGGCCGTTGGGAGCGAATCCAAAGTGCTGGATTACTGCTTTGATAACCTCCTCTACCTTCGTGGTCTTGGGAAAATCGGTAGCCCAAGTTCCCTGAGTGGTTCTGATTTTGACGCTCAGTTTGTTGTCAGGTTTCTTTTCGTCAGGTTTCTGCATTTTCAAAAGGGGCATTTATTGTTGCCCTCCAATCTCTTATACAGAATTTCGTAAATTGTTTGAAAATAAGTGCTTTACACTGGTTTTGACGCTTTTCAGTATATCATAATGGGGGAGTAGTAAAACTTGTAATAACGCAGAAAATGATAGCAATAAATGATGATGACGATGATTTGATCGAGCTGATTGGCCTTAAGGATGATTTTCCGGATGAGGCAATGGACGCTTACGGTAAGCTTTTCCAGTCATGCTGGAAACCAATGTTTGCGATAGCAAAAAAAATATGCGCAGGCAGAAGAGACCAATTGAAGGATGCTGAAGATTTAGTGGCGGACACCTTCAATAAGGTTTACGAAAATGCAGGTTCATTCACAAAGAATCGAAAACTGCAGGATAAGCAGCGAAGACGATACGCTGTATTAAGCTGGCTTAAGACCATCATGAAGCATGTCTTCTATGATTTGTACTTAGACGATGAAATCAAAGAGCGAAGAAAAAAAGAGAAAGATGGAATTGTCGAAGACACCAGCGAACACATTTTACCCGCAAAGAAGAGGGTCTTAAAAGATCACTTCAATGATGAGCATGATGATTTCATTGATGAGCTTGAACTCGAAGAAAATCAGAAAGGATCTGTAGGCCTTGATGGTATGAATAGAGAATCAGAAAGCAAAAATGAGCAAGTTGTCTATGAGCACTTGCAGAAGCTTTCTGAACGTGACGCTGACATAATACGGACAGTGTATAACTACTATGTTGAGGGTAAAAACACTCCAACTGAAGTCTTGAATGATCTTGAGAGCAGATGGAAAACCTCGAGATCTAATATCCGGATGATCCTTAAAAAATTCAATGACTCAATCGAGCAGCAAATTTCGACAAAGTTAACGCTCAGGGTCGCCAAATAATTATTAACTAAACCATATATGAAAAACGAGCAAGGAAATGTAAATAATCTGGCTGATAAAACTGTTCATAAACATTTGAAGTCGCTTGGTTATGTGTTTCCCCAGAATACAGAAGATTTTGAAAGGCTTGAAAAAGAAGTAAGCGAAACAAAAATTTCTAAGCCTGAAAGTTTTAAAGACCCAATGAAATTCATTGGAAGAAAACTCAAAAAGTATCAACAACATGAACAAACATTCGAAGCGTATGAGCAGAACTTTGCTCAAGCGGCAAGAGAGGGAAACGAGATAAGTGACGATATAAAGAAGCAAATGGCTCTAGATAAGAAAATCGCAAAAAACAAGAAAGGTGGTGCTCAGTAAGTCCCGAAAAAACTATTTGTCGGATTTGGCAGAGCAGGTGGCAGAGGAGTATTGCCCCAAAAATCTTGTTGTGCCTCGATTGATTTCTGATGATCAATCAATAACCTATTCATTTGGCGACTACAAGGATGCTTTTGATGGATTAATCGAACATGATAGTGGCGAGTTCCATATTTATATTAACCTCGACAAGGCGAAGAACGAGTATTCACCACGAGCTCGTTTTACTTTTGCTCATGAGCTCGGTCACTATTACATTGATGAGCATCGGAACGCACTGAAAAGTGGACGGACTCCATCACATCCTTCTCACAATTTCAAATCGAAAAATCCGGTTGAGCTCGAAGCAGACTATTTTGCCGCGAGTCTACTGATGCCAAAAAGTAGAGTTAAGAGTGATTGCTTTAAAAGAAAGTTTGGCATGGAAGTAATTGAAGAATTGAGGATGAAATATCAGGTGAGTACTACTGCAACTCTCTTACGATTTGCCGACATAGGCAACCATCCAATAATGGTTGTGTGTTCGCGAGCCGGGAAAATAGAGTGGGGCATTTGTAGTGATGATTTCCCTTTTAAGTTAATCAAAGGAATTAAGTCTGAACGAAAGGTGCCTCTGTACTCAATAGCAAACGAGTACTGGCAATCGAAGAGGGAGTATAATGAAGTGTCGGAAGTAACAGCGGGTGATTGGTTTGAGAACGTGTGGAATGAAGATTATGATCGAAAGTTCTACGAGAAGTGTATTTATTCTGAGAAGTTTGGGTATGGTTTCATCTTGAGCGTAATTTGGGAGGATTGATAAAGTGTTAAGATTTTTAATACTAGGTTTAATATGTAATAAAGTTTGCATATCTAGCGCTCATCAATATGTTGATTGTATCAAACCTTCTAATGCATGAAAAACACTTCCAACAACTCTTTTGTAGGAACTGATTGGCTAATTTTGGAAATAGTAATTGAGGCGATAGGTGATATGATTGCGTATAATTCGATGCAATTAGATTTAGCTATCAAATCGAATGATAGTACTATAATTGAGTCAATAGAAAATGAACTAAAAAGGCTCATTCAGGAAAGACAGAAATGCTATGATATTAATTCCAATAATGAAATTATAGTAAAGGTATTTGAAGAGTACATTCCTAAATTAAGAAGAATTAATGCTTGTTAAACAAGAGTAGATACTTATTTAGTCCTCCTAAAATTCAAAAAG
>JAJTHV010000432.1 GCA_021300095.1 Flammeovirgaceae bacterium
CCAATAGAAGCGCAGTCAAAGCTGCCACAAGTGAAGTATAAATGACTACCGTTGGTTGTTTTATATTTGCTTTCGTCATTGAATTTATTTCTTGTTTCAATCTAAGAGTTTCTTACGAAGCGTGAAAATTCATATAGCATTCTTCAATTACCCAAAATTCGGATACATGTAATTTTATAGTTAAAATTTAATTTTAAATTCAATGTCAATACCCTATTTTTAGGGTATTGACTTTTTCAGTACAAATACAGGTAGTCATCTTTTATGAAAAATAAGGCCCTGCTTATAGTTGATGATCATCCGATTTTCAGAAGATCGCTTGTAAGATTAATTTCATTATTTGACAGAAATTTCAAATTCTTTGAAGCGGGAAATGGCTTAGAAGCGCTAAAAATAATAGAGAAAACCAAGATCGATCTAATAATTCTTGACATCCAAATGCCCAAAATGAATGGGATTGATTGCCTCAAAGAAGCAAAAATTCAGGCTCCAAACACAAAAGTGATCGTACTTACTCAATTTGATGAACCTTCTCTAATTGTACTATTAGCTCAACTAGGAGCGGAAGGTTTTTTATTGAAGGAATGTGATCCCAAAGAATTAGAAACAGCCATCGATGCGGTGCTCACGATCGGTCATTATTTCAATAGTGTAGCGGTGGAGATTCCGCGTACGCTGACCACCGTTTTTCGCGAGCATATGATCATCTGATTTCACACCAGTTATCAACGGCTTTCGATATCAAATTGAACATTTCCTCCCTTGGTTTTGAAGAAGTTACGATTAAGTACTTGCTCGGAGTCTAAATAACTAATGGTGGTCATTCCAGCGCGGAACTAGGTGGTCCAGGGTAGCGAAATCTCCACACGAAAAAGTCTAGTGGATGGAAACCAGTAAAATCTACCTAGTTCAGTTTTAGTAAAAATAGTATAATCGTAAGGAGATGACTGTCGGAATAGACTCGGATAAACCAAAATTTTACTATTAAAAGCAAAACGTTTGCTATCCACTCTTGGAAAACCGGAATCAAGTTTACTCCACGACATAGATCTGATTAACTCTTCCCCATGCTTCCAATTGCCAATGGTTGTATTCTCATGGCCAGATTCCGTATTCAAATCAATCTTAAAGTCAGAAAGGAAACTATGATGACTTTTAAATAATACTATTCCTCCTTTGAGTAGTGTTCCTACCGGAAAAATCCGGAGTAACCGAAGTGGTAGAATTATCCAGCTCGGATTTCGTAAGTCTAAACTTTCAACTCTAAATTTATCTAGATCACTTGATTTGAGTCGATGTACTGATGCCTTAAAATAAGGGGTCCCGTCAATATCAATGCCTATCTTGTCTATCCAAGTGATCATCCAAAAATCACGAAAATCAAGACGGCTAATCGATTCTTCAACCATCCCTTTCAACTCCTCCAGGCTAATCTTAGGCGCCCACATTCCTTCTCATTATTTGATAATAATTCTCATTATTTGATGGCATTCACAATGCAATGGGCAAATCATACGCAGAACCTTCCTTACGAATATCGGCAGGCGCTAAGTTGACTACTACTTTGTTGCGCGGAAAAAAGTAGTGCAAACTTTTCATGGCCGACTCTACCCGATGCTGACTTTCTTTGATGGCATTGTCGGGCAAACCGGTCAGGAAAAATTTCTGTCCCTGACTCACATCTACTTCTACTGCAATGGTTTTGGCGTCTACACCATGCACTGCGCTGCCAAATGTTTTTGCTACCATGAGTTATAAATCGTCTCCAAAGTTACCACCAACCCTGCTTTTGTAACAGAGCCAATCAACGGGGAAAATAAAAAGAAATCAGGCCAGTTGCTTTTCGATCAGCAACATCAGGATGTGAATGATTTTAATATGCACCTCCTGAATGCGATCGGCATAGCCGAAGTGGGGAACGCGTAATTCAATATCTGCCAAAGGTGCCAGCTTGCCACCATCTTTTCCGGAAAGGATAATCACTTTCATTCCTTTTTCTCGGGCTGTTTCTGCCGCACGAATGATGTTGGCAGAATTGCCGCTGGTGCTGATGCCGAGCAGTACATCGCCTTTGTTACCCAACGCTTCTAAGTAGCGCGAGAAAACAAATTCGTAGCCATAATCATTGCTGACACACGAGATATGACTGGGATCTGAAATGCAAATGGCCGGAATGGCTTTGCGTGGCTCGCGGTATTTACCGGTAAGTTCTTCGGCAAAGTGCATGGCATCGCAGTGAGATCCGCCATTGCCACATGAAATTACTTTTCCACCCTGACGAATGGATTCGGCAATAGCATTCGATGCTTTTTCAATCTGTTGCAGGTTGGCAGGGTCGCTGATAAATTTTTGAAGTACTTCGGCTGCTTGTTGCAGCTCCGCAGAAATGATGGATTGAAAGTTCATACACCTATCAGGCTTTTTTGGCAGCCTCGGTTAAATCGTAGACTTTGGCTTTGAGGGTATTGTTTTCGAGACGCATGGCTTCGCGCTCACGCTCGGCATCTTTTGCATCGCGCCAGCTCCAAAATGCCTCCACACCAAACAAAATTATTCCAAACAAAGCACCCCATTTAAAAAGACCGATCTTATCGAGAAGGCTGAATAAAATGGAGCTATTAAAATCCATGTACACGGTAAAAATAAGCGCAGCGAGATGATAGACACCGAAGACAAGGAGGAATATGAGTCTGCGTTTATTCATTGGTTAACTGTTTATTGAACGAAATTATATCTACAAACTTACCCTTTTTACAATCACCCAAAAATGAAATTTTAAACAAAACCTTACGCGGCTTGCTATGATCTACCAATTGGATAAAAAAGGCGGTGTTACACCGTTTTTTGAATATCAATCAATTTGCGGTAGATTCCATTTTGGGCACTTAGTTGTTCATGACTTCCCCGCTCGGCAATGCGTCCTTCCTGAATGACCACAATTTCATCCGCATGTTGAATGGTGCTGAGGCGGTGCGCTATGACAATCGATGTGCGGTTTTTCATCAAGTTGAACAATGCCTCTTGTACCAGTTTCTCCGATTCTGAATCCAGTGCCGAGGTGGCCTCGTCCAAAATAAGAATAGGCGGGTTTTTCAACACAGCACGTGCAATGCTAAGGCGCTGACGCTGTCCGCCCGAAAGCTTCGAACCACGTTCACCGATATACGTTTGATACCCGTCATCTGTCTGGGAAATAAAGTCATGTGCATTGGCAATTTTAGCAGCACGGATCACATCTTCTTCGCTGACATGAGGCATGCCAAAAGCGATGTTGTTATAGATCGTGTCGTTGAATAAAATGGATTCTTGTGTAACCACACCCATCTGCTTGCGTAGCGACTCCAAATCGTAATCAACCAATGAAGTGCCATCCAGCAATACTTCGCCTTGCACTGGATCGTAAAAGCGCGGTACGAGGTCGGCCAAGGTGGATTTACCTCCTCCGGAAGGCCCTACCAGCGCCAGGGTTTTTCCTTTTTCGATGGTGAGGTTGATGTTTTCTAAAACGTTGTGTGCTTCGTAAGCAAAAGAAACGTTTTTGAACTCGATGGATTTTTCAAAAGATTTCAATTCGATGGCATCGGGTTTGCTTTTGATGAGCGGCTCCTGATCGATGATCGAGAAAATGCGAGCGGCCGATGCAGTTCCGCGCTGCAATGAAGTAATGCCGTTTGAAAAGTTTTTGGCCGGCTGGATGATCATGGCATAAACCGCTAAAAACAACATAAAAGATGAAGCATCAATCGATGGATTTTCTCCTAAAACCATAGTTCCCCCAATGATGATGATTCCTCCCATAATGAAAGTGCCTAAGATTTCTGAAACGGGCGAGGCCAGTTCATTTTTATAGGCCACTCCTTTCGATAACGTGCGATAAAGCGAGCTTTCTTTTTCTAATCGCGATATGATAAAGTTCCGCGCGTTGAATGCGTTGACTACTCGCATCCCTCCGAATGTCTCATCCAAAATATTGACTATTCGCCCCAGCGATTCCTGACTTCCGGTAGCTTGTTTTTTTAATCGTTTAATGATTTCCGCCAATACACCTCCGGTTAGCGGCAAAACGACCATCGTAAACAACGTGAGTTTTACAGAAATGGTAAACAGAACAATAAAATACGCGATGATCATCAGCGGCTCTCGCAGCACTGATTTAAGACTGTTCATCACTGCATTTTCTATCTCAGCCACATCATTTGTAAATCGCGAAATCAAATCACCCTTTCTGGAGTTGTTGAAATAGCCTATATGCATTTGGGAAATCTTTGAGAAAAAATCCATCCGTAAATTTTTTACCAGATCAGCCCGAATTTTAGTGGCAATGACGCGCTCTAAGTAGCGAAAAGTGTTTCCTAGCAACATGGTAACACAAATCAATATGCAAATGAAGTACAACGATGCAAAGGCACCTTGTTCAACCACAATTTTTGAAAAATAATGTTTGAAAGAATCCGTAATGAAAGAGGGCGAAAATTGAAAGTCAGGCTTGGGAGTTATCTCCACTATTTTGTCTGTTTTATCAAAAAGCACGTCCAGCATGGGTTTTGCCAACGTGATATTCATGGTCGTAAAAAATATCCCGATAATCGAATACACAAAGAAAAACGCCATTCTTCTCGGCAGGCGATTGGCATAATTGAGAACCCGAAAAAATACCTTCATTTCAATAAGTTAAAATTCGTACGTACGTGCCGGAATATTCCACCGCAAACCTAGAGACGTATGCGAGGTGTTTGTATTGTAAAACGGCAAATCGCACTCGCTTTTGCGCATGGTTTGACGAACCTCTAAAAACACGTTGTGCTTCAACATATACGTGGCAGCTAGATCAACAAAGGTAATGTCGTTTTTATGGCCCTGCCCGATAAAGTTTCCGTATTCACTTTTCCGGGTGGTGTAATTTTTCAACACATCGGCTCCATAGTTTTCATTTGCTCCATCTCTCCCTACGGTTGCCATGATCATTTTCGCGGTCAGGTTCAGTTTAGGAAGCGGCTGATAGCGGGCAATGGCCACCAGTTCGTTAAAGTTCGCACCGAGTGGATGTGCCAGCGGCTGGCTATAATTACTATAACTGCTACCTGTATTGTGCGAATAGGTGTAGGGGCGCACGGTGTTGTATTCCAACTGCAAATCCAGATTGGAAATACCAGCTACATCAATGTACTTTCCTCCCAATTGAAACGCATATTTATTTCCCCACCATCCATTGCCGGCTCGTATCTCCGCAATCACAAACTCATCCAATAATGCCTGTCCATAAAAAGAAATGCCTTTGAATGCATTCCACTTGAAATCCAAACCCAGCAAGGCATTATCGCTGCTGCCAAATTGTTGTTCGATAGCGCGATAAAAAATTATTGGATTCAGGTAACTCAAATCAAAGGTTCCGCGATTCACCGGATCGTCCGGAGTAAAGACGATGGATTCAAAAATACCCAGATTAAATTTTTTGCCGATGTTAATGCTGGCATGGTGCAAAGCCATGTACCGATCGAGGTAGCGCTTTCCGCTTCCAACTCCGGTCATAGCCACCGGATCGTTGGCCGTAAGTCGGTTTAATTGAAACAAATAATTGATCTTCCAAACTTTGGCATTCACCTTCAAAAACAAATTGGGTGGCGAGTGATCGGAATAAACCAACGAACGGTAGCCGTTACCAATAAAGGTGCGATCGTGACCGAATTGAAAATAAACATGTTTGGTGATGTTAAAGTCTATGTAAGCACGAGCCTGAAAAAAATCGAACCCGGTCGTTTTATACTGCTTTACAAAGCCCTCATGCGGCACACCGAAATAATTTTCTTTGACATAGGAGGGTAAAATCAATTGATTTTCGGTGATGAAGGTATAAAACCCAATCTTCTTATCAATCATACCTCGCACTTCAACACCCCGCGTGTTGATGATGGCGGTTTCGTCCAAACGAGAGTCTTTGCCTACGCCCAAATGAAGCACCGGACTGAAATGCAAATCAAACGCAGGTTCATCCACGTAGCCCATGTCGGATTTCTTGCCATACAGTCTTTTCAAAAACGGCTTTTTACTCACACTGGATTCTGCCTTGCTCCACTCCCAGCTGTCATTTTGAAAATAGGCATGATTAAATTGGTCGGCCTGACTGGTAAACACCTGATCACGAGCCTGCAGGGAGTCAAGATAGGCGATCGCTTGGTCGCGTTTGATGGTTCGCACGGCCGTAAACCATTCGGGGGCAATCCGCCCGGTTTTGATTTCATACCGCGAAAGCCAGTTATAAACATCGTCATTTAAGGGGATGTTGGTGCTTTGGGCAACCGCCTCAAAGGCGAAAATGATGGCAAAAATGACTAATTGGGGCTTTTTCATCATAACGAAGGTGGGCTAACCAAGGAAATTACGGGCAAATTACCTGTTTTAAACAAATTCTAAATCGTCTCTTTGCAAATCAATTGGGGTTATCTATTTTTGCAATCCCTAAAAAAAGCATGGCACATTCCATGCGGGACACAAAAACTAGAGAATACCATGAAAAAAAGCATTCACCCAGAGTATAAAGAAGTGATTTTTTGGGATACTTCCAGCGATGTTAAATTTTTATCGCGCTCTACCTCCATTCCAAAAGAAACCATCAAATGGACGGACGGAAAAGATTACCCAGTTATCAAGGTCGAGGTGAGTTCTGCTTCACATCCTTTCTTCACCGGAAAGAAAATGTTTGTGGATACAGCAGGTCGCGTGGAGAAATTCCAGAAGAAATACGGCAAGAAATAATTTGTTTGACCATAGCAATTATAAAGAGCCCCTTTTTTGGGGCTTTTTTTATGGAAAAAAGGAGCAGGTAACCTGATCGGAATGCGTACCTTTGAAGTAGACTTTATGCCATTTTTATGAGCAATTCACAACTACAATTGGAATTACATCAGTTCATCGATCAGGTGAAGGATACCGAAGTCTTAAATGCCATACATACGCTGCTGAAATCGCAAGTAAATAGTGTAGCTCATAGCGCAGATGGCAAAGGCCTGACAAAGTATGATGTCGACAAAATGCTTCAAGATTCAGAAGAAGACATTTCCGCTGGCCGATTCATCAAACACCAAGATCTAAAAGAAGAAATAAGTAATTGGAGAAAGAAATAATTTGGACTATTCGGGCCAAAGAAGACCTTCAACAAATTTATAATTTCAATAGTTTGGTGATAGGAGAAGAAAAGGCCTTTCAGTTAATCGAGCAACTCGTAAAAAAAGCCGATGTTTTATCGAATAAAATTTCCGGAGGCACCCGATACATTAGCCAAATCGCTCCTCAAATCAACTATCAAAAATTAATTTTAGAAAATCATTTAATTATTTTCAGAGAAGAAGGCAATCATGTTTTTGTAAACAGAATATTTGATGCCCGACAAGACCCTAAAAAACTAAATTTGTAAATCTTATAAACGCCCCGTGTTGAATCTCATCCTTTTCGATAACCCCACTATTCGCCAAAACCTGCTGCCATTTACTTTTACGCGGCCAGTGGCGCAAATCCGCTGTGGTATTTTTAACATTGCCGAAAAGTGGGAAAAGCACTTGCAGGCAGCACCCTCCTATTCCACGGAAGTATATCTGACCAAAAAATTTCCAGTCACTATTACCACCGACAATCTTTGGATCAATGGTGCAGTTTGTCCGGATGCTGAGCTGGTAACGGCAATTCTTCAACTTAACCCGGGCGATGCAATCGTAAAAGATTCCATGATTTTGGCTGTGCGCACACCCGATGATGAAGTACCCGAAGTCATCACAGGGAAAGTGACCAATTATGCATCTCCTATCACACTCATCGATCAGGTATGGAAAATCTTTCAATTTAACGGAGCACAAATTCGAAGTGACTTTCAGCTGCTTACTAAAACCGATCGATCCATCGGCATTCAAGATCCTTACACCCGCGCTTATGCGGAAGAAAATATTTTCATTGAAGCAGGAGCCAAAGTGTATGCTTCGGTTTTAAACGCTTCCACCGGCCCGATTTACATTGGCAAAAATGCCGAAGTCCAAGAGGGCACAGTGATCCGTGGTCCGTTTGCTTTGGGCGAAAACTCTATTATCAATATGGGTGCCAAAATGCGGGGCGATGTATCGATCGGTCCCGGTTGTAAAGTGGGTGGTGAGGTTAGTACAACAGTATTCTTCGGCTACAGCAACAAAGCACATGATGGTTTTTTAGGTTGTTCCGTAGTGGGCGAATGGTGCAACTTCGGTGCCGACAGCAACACCTCGAATTTGAAAAACAACTACGAAGATGTGAAACTCTGGAACTATACCAAGGGCGGCTTTGTAAGCACAGGCTTAATGTTTTGCGGATTGATGATGGCCGACCACACCAAGTGCGGCATCAACACGATGTTCAACACAGGCACGGTGACGGGCGTGAGCGCCAATATTTTTGGGGATGGGTTTCCACGCAATTACATTCCTTCCTTTGCGTGGGGCGGAGCCTCCGGTTTCAGCACGTATCAATTTGAAAAAGCAATGGCCACCGCAGCTAAAGCGATGGAGCGCAGAGGGCTCACGCTATCGGAAGTAGACAAAGAAATTTATAAAACTATTTTTGAAATGAGTGCCCGCGAACGAGTGTGGGAGAAAGCGAAATAACGTTCACACACCTCACGATAACGATTAAAGCCTGCTATGAATTTTACCAACTTACCCGGACTGACGGAAATAAAATCGAAGTTGATTGAAGCGGTGAAGGGCAATCACATTGCGCACGCTCAACTTTTTGCAGGCAAACCCGGCTCGTTGAATCTGCCACTCGCATTGGCCTATGCCAATTATTTACATTGTCAAAATAAAGGTGATAACGATTCTTGTGGCACCTGCGCTGCCTGCAGTAAAAGCGCCAAATACATTCACCCCGATACCAGTTTTGTTTTTCCGCTCGGCAATGTAAAAGGCGATAAAGATGAAGACCGCTTCAAAGCGGATATTTTGAAAACTTGGAGAAGCTTTCTTCTGGAGCAACCGTATGGCGACCTCAACGACTGGATTAGCTTTTATGGTGGCGAAGACAAGCAAGCGCTCATCTCGCGCGAAGAAAGTCGGGAGATTATTAAAACGCTTTCTTTGAAGCCATTTGAAAGTCCATTTAAAGTAATGATCATCTGGCAACCGGAATTGATGCACCCATCTGCAGCCAATGGTATTTTGAAAATTTTGGAAGAACCACCCGCCAATACTTTTTTCATTCTCGTGACAAACGCTATTGAGCGATTGTTGCCTACGATTCTATCGCGCACACAAATTGTGCAAGTGCCTTTACTAGCTGATGAAGATATTGAAGTGCACCTGCAACAAAAAGGATTGAGCGAATCACGTATTACGGAAATTCTATCGCTGGCAGATGGAAGTTTGAACACGGCACTCAAACTAATCGACTCCGAACAAGATCAATATCAGGAAAAGTTTTCGGGTTGGATGCGCACGTGCTTTAAAAGAGATTATGGCAAAATGGTAGCCATGACCGAAGAGTTTCATGAACTGGATAAACTGGATCAGCGAAACTTTCTTGCTTATAGTTTAGGAATGATCCGCGAAACGGCTCTTCAGTTTTCCGGGGCCTCGGCCATCAGCCGCGTGAAAGGAAGTGAAGTGAAATTTGTGCAAGACTTCAGCAAAGTAGTCAACGTAACCAAAGCTGAAAAGATCAATGCGTTGATCTCCGATGCAGCCTATCATCTGGAGCGCAACGGAAGCCCAAAAATGATTTTTCTGGACTTATCATTGCAACTCTCGCAGGTATTTAATCCCTAACTAATTATTCCTTATTTTTGCGCGTTAATTTTTGAATTACAATTATGAACCGACCCATTATCGTTCTGGCTCTCAGCTTACTTACTTTGGTATCCGGCTGTGCCCAAAAGCCATCAAAATCTGACTATGTCATTACTTTCAAAACCAGCTATGGCGATATGGTTGCCATTCTGTACGATGAAACCCCGAAACACAAAGCCAACTTTGTGAAGCTGGCCAAAGAACATTACTTCGATAGCTTGTTATTTCACCGCGTAATTGCCGGATTCATGATTCAGGGTGGTGATCCCAATTCTAAAAAAGCAAAACCAGGTGAACCATTGGGCATGGGTGGTCCCGGCTATACAGTTGATGCTGAATTCAATTCTAAATTTTTCCACGAAAAAGGAGCGTTGTCGGCTGCGCGATTGGGCGATGGTCAAAATCCTACCAAAGCATCCAGCGGCAGTCAATTTTACATCGTGCAAGGCACGATCATTCCGGAGTCGAACATGGAAGAGTTAAAAATTGATCAAATGAAATTGAATATGTGTTTTCGTCAAGTCATGCAAAACCCTGCCAACAAACCAATGATCGATTCACTCAATCAAGTGTATATGACTGGCGACATGGAAGCCTACAAGAAAAAATTGTTTGCCCTTGTGCCGCGCATCGAAAAGGAAACCAACACCAAAATCATGAAGGATGTGTCTGCCGAGAAAATAAAGGCATACACGACCAATGGGGGTGCCCCGCATTTGGATGGCGAGTACACTGTATTTGGGAAGGTGATCAAAGGTCTTGAAGTGATTGACAAAATTGCAGCAGTTCAAAAAGATGGTGGCGACAGACCAGTTGAGGACATTCGCATGTTTGTAACCGTAGAAGAATTATCCAAAAAGAAGATCACCAAACTTTATGGATATGTGTATCCGGAAGTAAAAAAATGAGAATTCTCGTTACCGGATCGAACGGACTACTCGGTCAAAAACTGGTTGAACTGATTTCATCCGGCAACGATTATTTAATTGCTACCGCGAAATCATCGTTGGTGATCGATTTACCCAAAGGTGAATTCCATTCTTTGGATGTTACCGATGCATCATCTGTCGAAAGCGTCATCGCGCAAAGCAAACCCGAAGTGATTATTCATACTGCAGCTATGACGCAGGTAGATCAGTGCGAAACAGAACAAGAAAAGTGCTGGCTCAACAATGTGCAGGCGGTAGAAAATCTGGTGAAGGCATGTGAAAAGTTTGCCGTTCGACTCATCCATCTTTCGACTGATTTTATTTTTGATGGCACCCACGGTCCGATAGATGAAACTGAAAAACCAAATCCACTTTCGTATTACGGCAAAAGTAAACTGGCTGCCGAAGAGCTTATTCAAAAAAGCAACATTGAATGGGCTATACTTCGAACTGTATTAGTCTTTGGAGTAACGAAAGACATGAGTCGCTCGAACATTGTGCTGTGGGTAAAGAAAA
>JAJTHV010000157.1 GCA_021300095.1 Flammeovirgaceae bacterium
GGCATCTTTTATAAACTCAATCACACGTGTTCGGGCATCTTTAAATACCAGCAGTTCCAGTTTGCGCTCCAACTTCATCAGGCGCAAGCCAACAAACTTCAGCATCTTAAAGCTAAGTTCACGATTTTCAAACATCAGCGCCTTCATTTCATCCAAACTTAACGGGCAAATGGTGCAATCTTCCATCGCCTGTGCAAAGTCTCTGCGCTTCTCTTCTCCGGCTAAGGCAAGCTCACCAAAAATTTCTCCCGTGGTGAGGATGGCGGTGGTGATTTCTTTCCCATCATCCAGATAATGACCAATTTTCACGCGACCATTCACAATCATATAAATATGAGTGGCTTTATCTTCCAGAAAATAGATAAACTGATCGCGCTTAAATTGCAGAAATGTATGCTTGCCGGCCATCGCTTTTACCTTATGGGGGCAAAGCGTGTTATAGAGATTGACACTTTCAAAGTACCAAAGCGCTGCTGTGTTGGTCATTACTTTTAACTGGTTATTCACTAAGTTAGCGCAAAATTTAGGATAAAAGTTCATGCAACCCCATCGCCTTAGCGAAATTTGGATTTACCCCATCAAATCTTTGGGTGGAATTCGATTGCGCTCATCTCGTGTTTTGGGTAAGGGATTGGCTTTTGACAGGCGCTGGATGCTGATCGATGAGGCAAATACCTTTATGTCTCAGCGAGTTAATGCTGAATTGGCACTTTTTAAATTGCAACCCTCGCTCACCGGTTTTACTATATCCTTTCAAGAAAAGGCGATCGAATTGTCGTATCATCATGATTATTTACCTACCGAAATTAAAGCAAAAGTGTGGGACGATGAGGTGATTGTGCATGAAGTAAGCGAAGAACACAGCCTATGGTTTTCAGCGCAATTAGGTATTGCGTGTAAATTGGTTTGCTTTCCGGAAGAACATGACCGAAAAGTCGATCCGCGGTATGCTTCTGAAAACGATCAGGTCAGTTTAGCGGATGGTTACCCTTTTTTGATCATCGGGCAAGCGTCATTAGATGATTTGAACAGTCGATTGGCAGAACCTGTTTTAATGAATCGGTTCCGGCCTAATTTGGTTTTTACTGGGGGCACACCCTATGAAGAAGATACGTGGAGTTATTTTACCATTGGCAAGAATCGGTTTAAAGGAGTGAAGCCTTGCGCGCGGTGTGTACTCATTACCGTTAATCAAGAAAGTGCCAAGAAAGGAAAGGAACCGCTTGCTACATTATCGATCTATCGCAAGCGCGAAAATAAAATTTACTTTGGGCAAAACGTTTTAACAATCGATCATCATGAAATTTATGAAGGAGATGAAATTATCATTCACCAGCACAATTAACCTGTTCGTAACATTTTCTGTTTTGTTTTTGGGGGCCTGTGTCAATAGAGATAAGCCACTACCTATTTTTGGGGAACGCGAATTAGTAGGAGCAGACACCGTTTATCACACCATTGCGCCTTTTCAATTTGTAGATCAGGACAGTGCCTCGGTGACCAATGCAACTTTTGAGGATAAGATTTACGTAGCCGATTTTTTCTTCACCTCGTGCCGAACCATCTGCCCAATTATGAAAACACAAATGGTGCGTGTATATGAAGCTACCAAAGAAATGCCGGATGTGCTGTTATTGTCGCACACCATCGACCCGGAATATGATACGGTAGCATTGCTTCACGACTTTGCAGAACGCTTGGGCGTAGAGAGCAAACGCTGGCACTTTGTTACAGGAAAAAAAGATTCGATTTACAAAATTGCACAAACCAGCTACTTTGCCACGGCCATGGAAGACAAAAGCGAACCCGATGGATTTATTCATAGCGGAGCGTTTTTGTTGATCGACAAGAAAGGAAGAATTCGGGGCAAATACGATGGCACGAAAGAAGAAGAGGTGAATCGCCTGATAGTGGATATCAAAAAGCTGCGCAGCACGAATGGTATTTAGTAGTGAGTATGCGAATAAGATTTTGGGTTAGCATTGGTGTTGGAATCGTCTTACTAATTGTGGGAATGCAAGCGTGTGGTTTGTCCACCAATCGCGATACAAAATTTCAGCAATACTATGTAAAAGGCGAGCAGCTATACATACAGCATTGTAGCAATTGCCACCAAAAAGATGGTCGCGGATTGGGCTTGGTTTATCCACCTTTGGCTCAATCTGACTATATGACGCAAAATGTGGATCAAGTGCTATGCCTAATGAAATATGGTGTGGCCGGAGAAATAGTGGTGAACGGAAAGGCTTTTAACAAGGAAATGAAGGGGGTCTTTTCATTAACTGATTTGGAAGTGGCGGAGATTGCCACCTATATCTACAATACGTGGGAACACAACCAGGGAATTATTGATATTGCGGATGTAACTAAGGCGCATCAAAAGTGTGGCAATTAGCACCTTTAAACCGCTGCTAAATTTTCGTTTCACACATATTTGGCTTATTTTTCGGTAATGACTGGTTTCCAAATTAAGCGTTTCAACACCAAGAGGGCCATTATTTCAGTTGGTGTACTCATTTCTATTTATGTTTTCCTACTTTTTCTATTAATCAAAGTAGAACAAGAGGCCCCTAATCGGAAGCTTGTTCATGGCCAGGATGCCGTTTGGTATTTGTTGCAAACACTCACTACGGTAGGTTACGGAGATGTTTTGCCGGTGACGTACTGGGGCCGAATGATCGGTTTTGTATTTTTAATTTCCAGCTTAGGAGTTTATGGTTTTATTATCGGACAGATCGCCAATTTTATGAATACAATACAAGAGAGTAAAATGTTAGGATTTTCGGGTACGGACTTTAAAAATCACGTGGTCATGATTGGTTGGAATGACTTTGGTCAATCGGTTATCAGTCATTTGATCGGTGCGGGTCGACAAGTAGCCGTAATTACGAAAGAGCGAGCCAACGTTGATATCATTCGGGAATATTATAATGAAAATCAAGTCTACACTTTGTATTCGGATTACAACAATTTCGATTTGATAGAAAAGTCGAATATCAAGAACTCGTCCATCATCTTCATTAATTTGAGTGATGATACAGAGAAATTAGTGTACGTGATTAACATCAAAAAACGTTTCCCTAATCTGAATTACGTGGTTACGTTGGACAATGGAAATTTGAAAGGTACATTTCAGGCAGCGGGTGCCATGTATACAATTTCTAAGAATGAAATTTCCTCTAAACTTTTGGCGAGTTACATCTATGAGCCGGATGTGGCTTTGTTCAGCGAAGAATTGATTGCCTATGCGCACGAAGAGCATGAATACGATATGAAACAAATTCAGGTGCGCGAAGACAATCCATTCAAGGGTGTCTTTTATGAGAAAGTTTTTTTCGATTTGAAGAAAAGCAGCAACGTAGTGTTAATTGGTTTGGTGAAAATGGAGAATGGTGTTCGCAAGATGTTAAAGAATCCAGAGGGATCCGTTAAAATCGAACAAGGAGACTACTTGATATTATTGATGGATGGAGCCGGAGAGGCACGCCTGCGGAAACTATTCCATTTGAAAGAAGGTTTGCAGAATTAATCTTCCATGTATTTTTCATACCATTCAAAGTGGCGAGCTACGATCGTTGATTTTTCTTTTTTGATATAATTTAAAAACGAAGCCGCCACAGGCGAATGTTTTTTCCCTTTCAGCCATATCAGCCTCCATACGGTTTTGATTGGTAAGCCATTCACGGGTACTATCTGCAAATCGCCATCGCGTAATTCATTTTTTATACCAATCAATGGCATAATGGAGTAGCCTAATCCTGCTATCACCGATTGTTTGATAGCCTCATTGGAGGTGAGTTCCATTTTTTTTGTTACCTCAATTTTATTCCGCTCAAAGAAACCCTCCATGGTTTGTCGTGTTCCGGATCCTTGTTCACGATAAATCAGAGGCAGTTCTTTAATCAAAGCTTTTGAGTAGGGAGCTTTTTTAAATTTTCGTTCACTGTTACCAACCAGATAAAGTTTGTTTTGGAGCAGGTCTAACTTCTCTACTACAGGTGAGTCAGGAAGGACGGATACTAAAGAAAAATCGACTTCATTGTTAACCAGGCTTTCCACCACACGCGATTTGTTAGTCACGTCCATTAACAGTTCGATGCCACTGTTTTGCTGAATAAAATCGGAAAGAAAATACGGCATTACATACTTTCCGGTTGATACAACCGAAAGCTTCAACCGCCCGCTCAGTTGCCCTTTGAATTGAAGCGTTTTGTGATTAATCATCTGCACTTGATTAATGATTTGCTGGGCAGCTTCTGCAATTTCTTTACCAAAGTCAGTAATGTAGATCTTACGACCTACTACTTCGGTCAATGGAATATCAAATTGATCCTGAAAGTTTCGGAGTTGAATGGATACAGCCGGTTGCGTTAAATGTAATTCTTCCGCTGCTTTCGTCACGCTAAGGGTTTGCGTGATTTTCAAGAAAATATGGATTTGGTTGAGTGTATAGTTCATAAGAAATGGTTATGAATATCATTATAAATATAAATAAAAATATATGCTAAGCAACCTACATTTTTGCGCAACCAAAAAACAGAAATAGTATGAACCATATCCATCACCCGTTTCGCTTCCTCTTCGTTGTATGCCTTTTCACTATTTCCGTAACCACGAGTAATGGTCAAGGCGCTGTGACCCCCACAGAAGCACTGCAGCGTTTGAAAGAGGGAAATCAACGATTTGTGAATGGACAATCCACAAAACCGCGACAGGATTTTTCAAGAATCAAAGAAGTAGCTACTGCACAATTTCCATTTGCCACAATTATCGGCTGCTCAGACTCGCGTGTGCCAAATGAAATTATTTTTGATCAGGGTTTGGGCGACTTGTTTATTGTCCGAACAGCGGGGCAAGTGTCTACCTATGCATCGTGGGGAAGTGTAGAGTTTGCCGAAGAAGTATTAGGTACTAAGTTGATTGTCGTTTTAGGGCATACGCAATGCGGTGCTGTTAATGCAGCTGTAAAATTGCCGGAAGTTCCAGGACACATTATTACCTTAATCAATGCTATTAAGCCAGCTGTTGAAGTTGCAAAAAAATCAAATCCGCATGACCTACTGGAGGCTTCCATACGAGAAAACATTCGGATGCAAGTCGAGCAACTAAAAGCATTGGAGCCTGTCTTGGCCAAGCGGGTCAGAGAAGGATCCATTTTGATAGTCGGTGCATTGTACGATCTGCAAACTGGGCAGGTGGAATTTTTGAACTAAGTAAAAATTTTGTAAAGATTATGTTATCCAGTATCCTAACTCCGATGGTGCTCGCATTCTTGTTGGGCATCATTGCATCGCGCGTCAAAAGTGACTTAAAGTTTCCAGATTCCCTCTACCAATCATTAACCGTCTACCTGCTGATTGCGATTGGCTTGAAAGGTGGCTACAAACTATCTCATGCTGATTTTGCACAAGTATGGCAGCCAGCCTTAGTAGCAATCGGTTTGTGTTGCACCATTCCTCTATGGACTTATGTGCTCATGCGCAAGGTAGGTAAGTTTGATGTTCCCAATGCTGCAGCCTTGGCTGCTCACTATGGATCTGTTTCGGCCGTAACGTTTAGTGCCGCACTTGCCTTTCATGATACGTTGAAAATTCCGTACGAAGGCTTTATGCCCAGTTTGCTGGCGATGATGGAGATACCTGCAATTCTAATAGGCATTTCGCTGGCGCGTATCAATGCTCCGGTTACACATCAACAAGATCAAGTCCCCTTGAAAGAAGTTGCCCGCGAATTACTGGCCGGTAAAAGTAGTCTGTTACTCATAGGTTTTTTAACCATCGGATTTTTTGTTGGAGACAGCGGCTGGGATCAGGTAGCTCCTTTGTTTGACGCACCGTTCAAGGGAGTTTTGACTTTGTTTTTATTGGAAGCAGGTCTGGTGGCCGGGCGTAAATTATCCGATCTGAAAAAAGGAGGCATATTTCTGATCGGGTTTGGAATCATTTTTCCAATCATTCACGCAACGATCGGTATTACCTTGGCTCACTGGGCAGGATTGGGGTTGGGGGGCGCAACTATTTTAGGCGTGTTAGCTTCCAGTGCATCATATATTGCTGCACCGGCAGCTTGTCGCGTGGCGCTACCAGAAGCAAATCCTTCGTATTATCTTACCGCAGCACTTGCTATTACATTCCCGTTCAACATTACCCTGGGGTTACCGCTCTATCATGAAATCGCTAAATTGATTGTTTCTTAAAACTATGAATCAGTTGCAATTACTCACCATTATCGCAGAAGAAGCACTGACTGCTTCCATTGAAAAGGAAATTGTTTCGCTGGGCGCGAAGGGTTATACCTCTTCGGCTGTGTCTGGCAAAGGACTAAAAGATCTTCGGGACAATCAATGGGAAGGGGAAAATGTGAAGATCGAGACCATCGTTTCCAACGAAATCTGCCAAAAGATTTTAGCCCATCTGCAAAAAAAGTATTTTGACCGCTATGCCATGATTGCCTTCTACCATCCGGTGGAAGTTATCCGTACACAGCATTTTTTATAATGGGGGCTGTGGGATTGTCGCTCAGCGCCATCTCTTATCATTTACTAATAGTATTTTGACATTTTTTAAGCGATCGCTTAGCATAGCCTCATCGTGAAATGTATTGTTTTGCCTACGGAAAGAAGGACAAATCTTCGCCAGCAATTACCAGAAGACTGGAATTGCTATTAAGTGTCATTAATACATTTATATTTTTTGGTTACATTGCACTACTGGTAATTTAACTAAAGTCAAAATGATACGATATAAATTCGCGGTGATTATCCTGATTGTAGGGATGGAAGCAGCCGCTCAAAACACTACCCGCAAATTTGAGCCCATTGGATTTTCGCAGGTGAAAATTCAGGATGCATTTTGGGAACCGGCTATGAAGCAAGTAGCAACTACCACATTGCAAGCGTGCATTCTGCAAACGGAAGAAAAAACGCCTCGTATCAAAAATTTTGAGAAAGTTGCCCGGCAAAAGGGTGAAAAGCACGAGGGGCTGTTTTATGACGACTCGGATGTGTACAAAGCTCTGGAAGCCATTGCCTATTCGCTAAAAAATTATCCGGATGCTACACTGGAAAAAAAGGCTGACGAATGGATCGATAAAGTAGCTGCAGCACAATTGCCCGATGGCTACATCGGTACATGGTATACCTTAGGAGGTTTGGAAAACAGATGGACCGACATGAGCATGCATGAAGACTACAATGGAGGTCACTTAATCGAAGCGGCCGTGGCGTATTATCATGCTACCGGAAAAAGAAAATTACTGGATGTGGCGATCAAATTTGCCGATCATTTCAACAATACATTTGGACCGGGACGTAAACATTGGGTCACCGGCCATCAGGAACTAGAGCTTGCTCTGGCGAAACTATACAAAGTTACCCAAGACAAAAAGTACCTGACGCTGGCACATTGGTTGCTCGAAGAGCGTGGGCATAAATATGCCAGAGGTTATACATGGACCGACTGGAAAGATACCGCGTATGCACAAGATGTGGTGCCTGTGCGCATGCAAAAAGAAATAACAGGCCATGCGGTACGGGCCATGTATATGTATAGCGGTGCTGCCGATGTAGCCGCACTTACGGGCGATGAGGGATACTTGACGGCCATGAGCACGGTGTGGGAAGATGTTGTATTTCGAAATATGTATTTGACTGGAGGAATTGGCTCTTCGGGAAATAATGAAGGTTTCAGCACTGACTATGATTTGCCCAACGAGCAAGCGTATTGTGAAACGTGCGCATCAGTAGGAATGGTATTTTGGAATCAACGAATGAACACGCTGACGGGAGATAGCAAATTTATTGATGTTTTAGAGCGTAGCCTGTACAATGCAGCACGCGATGGACTTTCATTAAGTGGTGATCGGTTTTTCTATGGAAATCCACTGGCATCTAACGGTCGGCATTCACGGAGAGAATGGTTTGGTACGGCCTGCTGCCCGGCAAACATTGCACGACTGGTGGCTTCGTTGGGAGACTACATCTACGGAGCCAATGAAAAAGGTATTTGGATAAATCTTTTTGTCGGCAGTAGCACCCAACTACCCATGGGAAAGAGTATGATCCCGATTTCCATGGAAACAAATTATCCCTGGCAAGGGAACGTGAAAATTACTTTACAACCCAAATCAAAAGTAAAAATGGCATTGCATGTTCGCATTCCCGGTTGGGCGCAAGGGCAAGCCGTGCCGGGAGATTTGTATGTGTTTGAAGATCTAAAGGTGCCTGCCGTTTCCATCCGCATCAATGGAAAACCAACGGCATTTCAAATGGAAAAGGGATATGCATTGATTGAACGCGAATGGAAAAAAGGCGATGTGTTGGAAATGGAGTTGCCGATGGAAATAAAACGAGTGAAAGCACGTAGTGAAGTAAAGCAAGACGAGGAGCGCGTGGCTCTGCAGCGTGGCCCGATTGTATACTGTGTGGAAGGTGCAGATAACGAAGGGAAAGCTTGGAATTTGATTGTACCCAAAAACACACTGTTTACTACTGCGTTTCGTCCTGACTTACTGGGAGGTATCCAAACCATTCAATTTGAAGCACCCACTATTCAGTTGAAAGAAGAAGGAAGTAAGGTGATCACTGAACTCAAAACAATTACAGCTATTCCTTATTATGCATGGTGTAACCGAGGCTCCAATCAAATGCAGGTGTGGTTACCTCAAAAAATTTCTGACATAAAAATTAATAACTAATGATTCGGTTAAAATGCGTACACAAAAGGTCGGCCTTTACGCTGCTGCTACTCACTGTTAGTTTTCAACTTTCAGCACAAGGGTATCTATTACAGAAGAATGATTCACGTATTCAGGCAAAGCCATCGGTTTCCATTCAGGCATATGCATTTGATTTAAAAGATATTCGTTTGTTACCGGGTAGTCCATTCAAAAATGCAATGGACAAAGATGCTGCGTATCTGTTAAGCATCGAACCCAAGCGATTGCTGCATCGATTTTATGTAAATGCCGGATTGCCCACACAAGGTGATGTGTATGGTGGCTGGGAAAGCGAAGGGTTGAGCGGCCATACCTTGGGGCATTATTTGTCGGCTTGCGCGATGATGTATGCAGCTTCTAATGATATTCGTTTCAAGGAGAGAACGGATTTTTTGATAGAGGAGTTAAACAAGTGCCAGGTGGCACGGAAGTCGGGGTATGTGGGCGCCATCCCAAACGAAGATTCTATTTTCTGGAAACTACAACATGGCATTATAAAAACAGGTGGCTTTGATCTGAACGGAGGTTGGTCTCCGTGGTATACCGTCCATAAAGTGATGGCAGGACTTACCGATGCATACATTTTTGCTAATAATTCGGAAGCATTAGCAATCGCAGAAAAGATGGCAGACTGGACACAAATAATTTTAAAGGATTTGACAGACGAGCAATTGGAAAAAATGCGTAAGTGTGAATATGGAGGGATGGCCGATGTGCTGGTTCATTTGTATGAAATTACAGGTAAAAAGAAATACATGGATCTGTCCTATAAATTCCATGACCATTTTGTATTAGATGAATTAGCAAAAGGTGTTGATCCATTGCCGGGGAAACATTCCAACACCAATGTGCCCAAGGCAGTTGGCTGTGCACGTAGATACACACTTACGGCTGATCCGTCCGATCAAAAAATTTCTTCTTTTTTCTGGGAGACGGTGACGCAGCACCATACGTATGTGATTGGAGGAAATAGCAACTACGAATATTGTGGCCCACCCGATAAACTCAACGATCGCTTGAGCGATGCCACCTGCGAAACGTGCAACACCTATAACATGCTCAAGCTAACGAGACAATTGTTCGCAGTGGCACCAAAAAGTCATTTGATGGATTACTATGAACGCGCACTGTATAATCATATTCTTGCTTCACAAAATCCGCAAACCGGCATGATGTGTTATTTTGTTCCTTTGCGGATGGGAACAAAAAAAGAATTTAGCGACTCCTTCAACGCATTTACCTGTTGCGTGGGTAGCGGAATGGAAAATCATGTGAAGTATACTGAAAGTATTTTTTCTGAAGGCAATGATGGATCTCTTTTTGTAAATCTTTTTATTCCTTCCGAATTAAATTGGAAATCCAAAGGAGTGGCGTTATCCATGAACACTACTTTCCCCAGCGAAGGGCAAGTAACCCTTCAGGTAAACTCGAAACGTAAACAAAAATTTTCTGTGCGAATTCGAAAGCCGGCATGGGCTGATGGCGAGGTGACTTTTTCGATTAATGGAAAACCTGTTAAAGTTTCGTCAGAATCAAATGGTTACTATACCATCAATCGGAATTGGAGTAACGATCTCGTTACGTTCACTTGGCCTTTGCATTTGCGATCTGAACAAATGCCGGACAACCCTAATCGCATTTCACTACTCTATGGGCCGGTTGTGTTAGCCGGACAATTGGGTGCCACGATGCCCGATCCGGTTTATGGGTCGACCGTGCTGCTTACCGATAACCGAAACATTTCTGATTGGATCATCAAATCTCCAACACAATTGGAGTTTCAAACGAAAGGTGTCGCTCAGCCGGCTGATGTAAAACTGATCCCTTTTTATAATACATATGATCAGTATTACAATGTGTATTGGGATTTCTTTACTCCAACTGATTGGGTCAACCGACAGCATGAATATGAAGCGGAGAAAAAAAGACAGAATGAAGTAGAGCAACGAACGATTGACATTTGCCGGATCGGAGAGATGCAGCCGGAGCGTGACCATAACTTAAAGGCAAGTGAAAAATCATATGTAAGTGAAGCATTTGGACGGATGGGACGCGAAGCTCGGGCCAGTGGGTACTTTTCTTTTGAGATGAAAGTGGATCCGAGTGTGCCTAACTATTTATTATGTTCCTACATAGGCGATGATACAAATCGTGGTTTTGATTTTTTGATTGACGATAAACACATTGCCACCCAGGAGTTGAAAGGAGGAACCACCGGCAAGTTCTTTGATATCGAGTATCCTATTCCTGCGGAATATATCATTGGCAAAACAAAAGTGACCGTGCGTGTAAACGCACACACTACAAAAACAGCCGGTAGAATTTTTGGATGCAGAACGGTGCGAAAATAAATACGATTCAATTAGAAAATTGGAAGCATGGAACTGAGCGGCAAACTCGTAGCGGAAGTTTTAGTTGAAGAAGTCAATCGTTAATCGAGAAAACCTTCGAGAAAGGGCGCTTATGATTCCAGTTTGAACAAACGTGTTATTCCAGCCGTCAACAATCTGTTCTCGCAAGGAATAATAAGCGCCTGAATGCTCGCTTACTTTATTTTTAGTCCAAACAGGATTCGAAAAAGTTTAATTCTGCGAATGATCTCGTAGGTTCCAAAACATCCGGCAAACGTAAATAGAAGAAGCAGCAAATAGTGTAATTCCACAGCAAGATTTAATGGGAAAATTAGGGCGGACCCCAAATACAAATAAATCATGTGCAGAATGTATATCGGATAGACAGCTTCGCTGAGATAACTCAAAGCCTTGCCCGGACGATTCAGATATAGATGACAAAACGATAAGACGGTTAACACCCATACAATTGTTTCAATCGGCAGCAAAGTCCACTGAACCGCTTCGTCTGATGTGAACCCCGCAACGCGCAGACCAAATAGAAAGGCACCGATCACAAAGAAGAGCCATCGCCAGTGAACAATCATCTTCCAAAAACCATCTCCGCTCAACACAAAACAGTAACCAAAGAAGAACGCAATCAATCCTAAGAAAAAGCCATGCTTGGTCATTACATACATTTCATAGGGACGTGGCTGTGTAAACCAAACTTCCACAATCAGTGCGATTGCCAACGGCAGTAGCCCGAGCGGGGTATGCATCAGCTTCTTTATTCGGAGTACCCATGTACTTGTTTCATTTTTTTTCAGAAAGAAAAAAATAGGAAGTAAAATGAGAACATATAGAAAGATGTTTCCTAAAAACCATAGATGCCCAGGATCAGCTACATACTGCAATTTCATTCCATAATACATTTGTAAGATGAAAATGTGGATCGGCACGATGCAGAACATCCCAAACAGAAAAGGTATGAGAATTCGTTGTGTGCGTTCCCACACCAGTTGTTTCCAGGTGCGGTTTTGTAAAGCAAAGTACACGCCCATGCCCGATACAAAAAAAAGTAATGGAATTCGCCAAATGTTCAACAACATCATGGGCGTCCACAAGGAGACCCATGATGTTTTAGAAGAGATGAATCCAATCATCATACCCCAAGGCTGAAAACCAATTGCGGTATGATAAATAAGTAGCAATGTGATGGCGATAACGCGCACCCAATCGATGTCATATCTACGGCCGGAAGAAGTCATTTTTAACTTTATTGGATTGTTACTTCAGGACAGCCGCAATTTCCGGACGTGTTTTTTCGATATAGGCAAAATCCAGTTTTAAGCCCATGGGGCCAAGGGCATTGCCCATCATTTCGTAAACTGCTTTCACATCTTTGAATGGAGCAATGACGCTTTCATACGCGGTAGCGTTGAATTTATTTTTGATGGATTTGTCAGCGCCTTTTTCCAACAGCAGTTTTACCATCGCAGGCCGGCAAAAGAAAGCGGCTGTGTGGAGGGCTGTGGAGCCATCATTGTTCTGAATATTCAAATGAGCTCCAGCATCGATTAATACTTTGGCAATATCATCTTTTCCAAACACCGTGGCGCTAATGAGCGGGCTTGAGCCACCAAAAGGGTCTCTGATATTGATATCGGAGCCGGCCGCAATGTGTTGTCGAACAACTTCCAAGTTGCCGGATACCACGGCTGTATGGATATCTACCGTAGGAGGCTTAACCCCGGATTTAGAAGTATTGGTTTTTGAGGTGGCTGGCTTCTTATCCTGGCAGGAAGCGGACGTTAATAAAAAGACAGTTACTGCTAACAGGGTGGCTATTTTAGGCCATTGAATGAATGATGTTTTCATAGAATTGATTTATTAATTTTTATGATGCAAAGAACGAGGCAGACGCCACCGATGACTAAATACCTATGCTTCAATAGGCATCAAGTTTGCCGCAAATGATGTAAACTATGATGCATGCTTGTAAAAATTGACGCAAAACGTTGTTTTTAGGGCAAATGGGTACCATTTAAAAAGCGCCTCCTGACCGCTAGCTCTTTTTTACTCCATGTGCTAACTGTATTTTTACAACTAGATTTTATGTATCAGTTTCATGCCCGAGTCGCCATTGCCCATCAATGAATTTGTAAGTCGGGCTATTGCCATCATTCAGCAAAATTTAGCCAACGAGCAATTTGGAGTTTCTGAGTTGGCCGATGCCATGAATATGAGCCGGTCGAATCTGCTGCGTAAAATAAAGAAGGAGACTAACCTTTCGGTAAGCCAATTGATCAATCAGGTGCGCTTGGAGCGTTCCATGGAAATACTTCGAACCTCTTCGCTTACCATCTCTGAGGTTTCGCACCAAGTGGGCTTCAACAGCGTATCGTATTTTATCAAATGCTTCCGCGAGTATTACGGGTATCCGCCTGGCGAAGCCAATAAACACTTGAATGAAGAGCCGGCACCGCTGCCCATGCCTTCGACACCGAATAATATAGGATGGTGGATAGCGGGAGGGATTGCACTAGCAGTTGCCGCAGTTGCATTATATATATATGTAGCTGCACCTTTTGCACCAACACGAATGCTCGAAAAATCTATAGCGGTATTGCCATTTAAAAATGAAAGCAGCGACTCTGCCAATGTTTACTTCATCAATGGGTTGATGGAATCCACATTGGGGAATCTTCAAAAGATTCAGGATTTGCGCGTTATCAGTCGCACTTCTTCAGAGAAATATCGCAATACCAGCAAATCTGTTCCGGAGATGGCTCAGGAGTTGAACGTAAGTTATTTTGTAGAAGGCAGTGGACAGAAAATCGGTGATAAAATTGTGTTAAACATTCAGTTGATCGAAGCCCGGAGCGATCGCCACTTATGGTCGGCACAATACAATCGCGAAACGAAAGATATTTTTCAGTTGCAAGAAGAGATTGCGAAGAGCATAGCCGAAGAGATTAAAGCAATTATTACACCGGAAGAAGAAAATCGAATTCGGAAAAAGCCAACCGACAATCTGGTGGCATACGACCTTTTTTTAAAAGGCAAAGCAGCTCAGGCGATTCCTGACTCGGTTTATCAGCTAAAAGCAATTCAGTATTTTATTGAGGCAACGCAACACGATAAACAGTTTGCCATGGCGTATGCGGAAATTGCCATCACCTATTATTATATGGATATTTTTCATGTTGGAAGAAAGTATTCCAATTCAATTAGCCTGTATGCCGATAAAGCTATTCTTTATGATGCGAAGATGGGCGAGAGTCTGGTAGCGAAAGCACTATCCTACATTTCACGGAGAGAATTTCAACTGGCGGAGCCTTACCTAGAAAAAGCATTGGAGTACAATCCAAATTCAGCTCAGGTCATCGGATTTTTGACAGACTTCTACGCGATGTATTTGTTGAACACCGGAAAATATCTGCAGTATGCATTAAAAGGTGTTCAATTGAATATCGAAGCATTGGACTCAACTACCGCCAGCTACAATTATCTGCGCCTCAGCAACGCCTTGATTCAAAATGGATTTGTGGATGAATCGCTGAAGTATGTAGATAAGTCTCTCTCTTACAACCCCAACAATCCATTCTCGCGGTATGTGCGGGCATTCATTTTATTTGCAAAAACGGAAGATGCAACGGAAACCCGCAATTTGCTGTTGGCTGAATTTAATAAAGACACAACCCGATTTGATATCTTGCAAGACATTGGCAAGATTTCTTACTACATGCGCGATTATAAAGGCGCGTTTCACTATTACCAACGATTTTTAGCCATTCGCGAAAAGCGACAACTTGATGTGTACCGGCATGAAAATTTGACAATAGCATATGTGATGGAAAAGGCAGGGGAACACGCAAAGGCGAAAGAGTTGGCAGAGAACTATAAAAATTTCTTTGAAGCTGATCGATCTGTTTACCGCCATTTGGGATTATCAGCCTACTATACTTATACCAACAATCAATCAAAGGCAGTAGAGCACATGCAATTGTTTGCGAAAGAAGAAAATGTGCAGTATTGGATTATTTTATTTTTGGAGAAAGACCCGCTGATGGAGTCCATGAATGATAACATGGAGTTTAAAAAATACTTTAACCAAGTGAAAGCGAAGTTTTGGGAAAATCATAACGTCCTTCGAAAATCATTTAGTGAGAAAAGATTGTTATAAAAAGCTCTCGTTGATCCGAAAGCTTTTTAGTTCTTATAATTGACCCTACGAATGACCTCATCAATTGTTGATCGATTCGCTACTTTACTTCCCACACCACCCACTCATACGGTTTTAATTCAAAGCGATTGTTAAGAACAGAAGTACTTTTCCCTACC
>JAJTHV010000010.1 GCA_021300095.1 Flammeovirgaceae bacterium
AAGGCTGGCGCATCGAAATAAAATCGTGGCCGAATTTGACACAAGTTGGTGGGCAAACAGAAGTAGGCGGAGGGAAAGGTGGTTTTTACACACAAGAGCAATACACCGAAATAATCCGATATGCTCAAGCGCGCTACATCACCGTGGTTCCTGAAATTGATATGCCGGGTCATATTAACTCCGCGCTGGCATCGTATGGCGAGCTAAACGGTGGAACCATCGTGCCGGCTGAAGGAAAATTCTCCGTTGCTGCCAATGCCAATAAAATCTTAGACAGCAAATCGAAGCCCACCGATTTGTACACCGGAATTGAAGTGGGGTGGAGTACCCTGCGTTTAGAGAAGGAAGCCACCATGCGTTTTGTAAGCGATGTAATCCGGGAACTGGCAGCACTTACACCGGGACCCTACTTTCACATTGGTGGTGATGAGGCCAAAGTGACCAAGAAAGAAGATTACATTCAGTTCATCAATCGCTTTCAGGAATTGGTGAAGGCGAATGGAAAAACAATGGTGGGTTGGGAAGAAATTGCACAAGGGGAGATTACGAGTGAAACCGTAGTCCAGTTTTGGAATGCATCGAAGTATGCGTTGATGGCAACCGATAAGGGAAGTAAAATTTTAATGTCGCCTGCCACAAAAGCATATCTCGATATGAGTTATGATTCCACGTCAAAGTATGGATTGCATTGGGCTGCATACATCGAAGTGGATAGTGCTTATCTGTGGGATCCTTCAACTTTCGTTGATGGTATCTCTCATGAGAACATCATAGGCATCGAGGCGCCCTTATGGTCGGAAACAATTTCCAACATGGATGAAGTGGAATACCTGTTATTTCCACGATTGCCCGGCTACGCGGAAATTGGCTGGACAAAAACCGATTCAAGAAATTGGGATAAATACAAAGTGCGACTGGGGAAACAAGCCGAGCGCTTCCGGCTGATGAACATCGATTTCTATCGTTCCAAGAAAGTACCGTGGATGAATGGTTCAAATTCTGTTGTAGGGCATTAACCCTTCCGTGGATTCTGAATCCTTGCTTTTATAAAAATATTTCACCCCTACGGGTTGATGACTCTTCGGATTTCTTTGCCACAAATATTTAACCCTACAAATATTTCACCCCTACGGGGTTGATGATGCTACGCTTATTCCTTTGCTACAAATATTTCACCCCTACGGGGTTGATGATGCTACGCTTATTCCTTTGCCACAAATTATCAAGCCTACAAATATCAAACCCCTACATGGTTGATGATTATACGCTTATTCCTTTGCTACAAATATTAAACCCCTACGGGGTTAATGATGCTATGCTTATTTCTCTGCTACTACAAATATTAAACCCCTACGGGGTTAATGATGCTATGCTTATTTCTCTGCTACAAATATTAACCCCTACGGGGTTGATAATTCTCTGATACATTGGCACCCAAATCTTTAACTCTTGCGGGAGTTGTGAATGCACGGTTGCATCATCTCCCGTGGCATCACCTCGTCCCGTAGGGACGAAATATTTGTAACGAATCTAAACGCGACATGCCCGCCCTGTAGGGGCGGAATATTAAAAGGCTCATCATAAAATAAAAAAGCTGCCCTTGTGAGGCAGCTTTTCATTTTGGCTTAACACCAATTAATTCTTCTTTTTCAGTTCATCAAACTTACTTGGCTGTGCCACTTTCGGAAACACGTTGTCTTCGATGGTGATGTCAGCTGTTTCTTTTTGAGGATCCAGCACTACGCTCACCACTTCTTTTTCTTTCGCAAATACCTTGGTCACTTTTGTTTCATTGATTCTCCAAATCTCTGCAGGCAAACGCTCAATCTCTTTGCTTCCGTCTTTGAACGTCCACTCAATAATCACCGGCATCACCAAGCCTCCTTTGTTCGAGAGTGTGATTTCATAGAAATTTTTGTTTTCCATCTTCGCCATCACCGCCTTGTCATCAATACGGTTGGCAAACTCACCATAAAAACGATTGTCGGTAGGAATGACGGTGAAATATTCAGGGCCTTTGCTGAAGTCGCTTGGCTTTTGGTTAGCATCGCCTTCTTTGGCCAAGTCACCCTTCGCCACTTTTACATCTTTGTTTTCCAAATTGGTTTTTTCTGTTCGCATTTTAAACCACTTCACATTGTCCAGCGACATATCTACATTATCGGTAGTGTAAAACCATCCTTTCCAAAACCAATCCAAATCCACAGCCGATGCATCTTCCATCGTTCTGAAAAAGTCTGCGGGCTTTGGATGCTTGAATGCCCAGCGCTGCGCATATTCTTTAAATGATTTGTCAAACAACTCCTTGCCCATTACTGATTCACGAAGAATGTAAAGTGCTGTTGCCGCTTTTGCATATTGTTCTGAACCAAATGCAATTACTTGCTCCGAGTTCGTCATCAGCGGGCGCATGATGCTCTTATCTCCTTTCATATAAGGAACAATACCAGCCGGCTTGCCACGGCTCCAATCCAATTGCGGATAGCGCTCTAATTCCGTCATCAACTGAACAAAGCTGTCGATACCCTCGTCCATCCAAGTTGTCTGGCGTTCATCGTTGTTGATAATCATCGGGAAGAAGTTATGACCCACTTCATGAATCACCACACCCAACATGCGCTGCAGAGTGGCATTGTCATACGTTCCGTCTTTCTTCGGGCGACCGAAGTTGAAGCAGATCATCGGGTATTCCATACCAATCGATGCCGCATGTACAGAGGTGGCATGTGGATATGGATAATCAATCGTGTACTTCGAATAAACTTCAATCGTGTTTTTCACTGCAATGGTAGACTCTTTTTCCCACAGCGGATTTCCTTCTTTTGGATAATAGGACATCGCTAGTGGAGTCTTGTCGCCAATCTTCACTGCCATGGCATCCCAAATAAATTTACGAGAAGAAGCGAAAGCGAAATCACGCACGTTGGTTGCTTCAAATTGCCATGTTTTCTTTTGTGTTGACTTCGTCTTCTCACGGGCAATCGCTTCATCCTGTGTTACAATGATTACCGGTTTATCATAGGTGTTTTTTGCTTTTTCAAAACGATCCATTTCCGTTTTGGTCAGCACCTGCTGCGCGTTTTTTAATGAACCGGTTGCACCAATGATATGATCGGCCGGAACGGTGATGCTCACTTTATAATTTCCAAAAGGAAGCGTGAATTCTCCACGACCTAAGAATTGTTTGTTCTGCCAGCCCACTACGTCATCGTACACACACATGCGTGGGAAAAACTGGGCGATGGTATAAACATAGTTGCCATCTTCCGGAAAAAACTCAAGACCACTGCGGCCACCATATAAGTTACGGTCGTTGATATTGAATGACCACTCTACCTTAAAAGAATATTTATCACCTGATTTCAAAGGGGTAGGTAAATCAACGCGCATCATCGTTTTGTTGATGGTGTAGCTCAACGCTTTGCCATTCACATCCGTAACCGCTTTTACTTTATATCCGCCTTCGTAATCATACAAATTAAACTGACCAGCCATGGATTTAGCAGCTGTAGAATCGCGGATCGAGCTGGTTTGTGTTTTGGCTGTATTACTCTCTTTATCCAAAATGTTTTGGTCGAGTTGCAACCATAAGTATCTCAAAACATCCGGAGAATTGTTGATATAGGTAATGGTTTCTTTTCCGGAGATGCTTTGGTTCAAATCGTTGAGTTCGATGGCCATGTCGTAATCAGCTTGTTGCTGCCAGTACTTAGGGCCTGGTGCTCCGGAGCCGGAGCGGTATTCGTTTGGCGTAGGCAGCGTTTGATCGAGTTGTTCGAATTTGCCTTGCCACTTAGGCGCTTCCGGTTTTTGCTCTTGCGCCCATGTGCCAAGCGACACGAGCATAAAGGCGAGTAATAAAAGTTGCTTCATATAATTTATTTAGTTCAAAAGTTTACTTGTTAATAAAAAGAATAATTTACAAACGATCTTTCATCAAAATGATGGCTATTCCTGCAATGGCCGAAGACAACACCATCTTCCAATCTCTTCGCGTTATTTTCAATAAATCAACCAAAAGAAAGCTAAGTGCCAGGAAAATAGCTACCACAATTATTTGGCCGAACTCCAAACCCAGATTAAAGGCCAATAGCTGTGATAAGATACTCTGGTTTTTACCCAAAATGGCTCTCAAATAATTGGAGAAGCCCAAGCCGTGAATCAAGCCGAACATCAAAGCAAAAACATAGTTGATCTGAACTTTGCCAGTGTTAAGGGTTTCTTCTTTCTTGAATAAATTGGAAACTGCCGTGATGAAAATAGTGAGAGGAATTAAAAATTCGATGAATGCGGGATTGACAGTAACCAGCTGCAAGGTGGCCAGTGCAAGCGTAATCGAGTGGCCAATGGTAAACGCGGTAACTAAAATCAGAATCTTCTTCCAATCGCGGACCAAATAAACCGCACATAGTGCCAACACAAATAAAATGTGATCATAGCCATTGGCATAGTCTAAAATATGCTCCTGCCCGAGTGTGAAATAAAGAGAAAATTCACTCATCTATTCTGTGCTATTTACTTTTTCCCATTTGTTATCACTGTTCAATCGCCACTGCTGTCCACGCATATCAAGCCAAGTTCCCATCTCAACATTTTTCTTTTGCTCTGACCCAAATCGAATTACATTTTCATCTAAATCATATACGTGCATTTCGTATCCCCACCAATAGTTGGTTGGCTCCTTCCGTATTTTCGCATTACGCTTTCTAAATTCTTCAAAAAGGGTATCAACATTTTCAATACCAATATATGCCCAAGTACCCGGATGGCCTTGGTCACCCTCGCATAACATGAAGTGACAACCTTGGCGGGATACGGAAGCCATAATGGAGGGATCAATCCAATCCACTGAAAAGCCAAGCACTTCCTTAAAATAAAGGATGGAATCATTTAGATTCTTAACGGGTAAAATTGGGATAGCCGGATGAAAAGTGTTCTCCATTGCGGTTACTGGTTGGTGCAAGTATAAAGCTAATTTTGATTTAGGACAATTCGGGGTATTTTTGCAACTCTTATGAAAGCAACTGTTTTGAAATTTGCGATTGGATTAATCCTGATGACCACGGGCGTTAACGTGCAGGCCACAGGCGAAAATCCAGTTCATCCGGTGCATATCTCCGTAACAGAAATCAGCTACAGTGAAAAAGATAAAGCACTTCAAATCATTTCGCGCTTATTCATTGATGATTTGGAACTTTCCATTCGCGCACAGCGCAAAGAACCGGATTTGGATTTGCTCGAACCCAAAAATGGACTCACTACGCAACAGTTGGTGATCAACTACCTCAACGAACACTTTCGTGTAAAGCTCGAGGGCAAGCTCTGTAAGTTCAAATATTTGGCTGTGGAGCGCGAAGACCTCTCGCTCATCGCATATATCGAAATTGAAGGTGTAAAAAAGGTGAAGTCTTTAGAAGTTTTCAACGATGCGATCATGGGAACGCACGATGATCAATCCAATCTGGTGCATGTTACCTACAAAAGTCCGGTGAAAAGCGCTCGCCTCACCGTCAACTCGCCATCAGAAAAATTTGTATTCGACAAAAAATAAGTTCTTACCTCAACTGATTCTTAACTTTACCTAAAATATAAATCTCTTATGCGTCAAAAAATTGTAGCCGGAAATTGGAAAATGAACAAAACATTGGAAGAAGCACAAATCCTTACATCCGAACTGATGGGCATGGTTGCCGATGAAGTGAAAGGAAATGTGATCACAGTATTATGTACTCCTTTTCCTTATCTGTTGCCGGTAAAAAATCAATTAGGCCAATCTTCAATTAAAGTTGGCGCACAAAATTGCAGCGAGCACGACAGTGGTGCCTACACCGGTGAAGTGTCTGCCGTGATGTTAAAGTCGATGAGCATCCCTTACGTGATCATTGGGCACAGCGAGCGCAGACAATATTTCGGAGAAGACGGAAAGCTTCTTGCTACAAAAGTTGATAAAGCATTGGCGAATGGTGTTACACCGATATTTTGCTGTGGCGAGCCGCTCGAAATTCGTGAGAAGGGAACCCATGAAGCATTGGTAAAGCAACAAGTAGAAGAGAGTTTGTTTCATTTAAGTGCGGAAGCCATTCAAAAAGTGGTGATTGCCTATGAGCCTGTGTGGGCAATCGGCACCGGCAAAACTGCCTCTTCTCAACAAGCGCAAGATATGCATGCGGTCATTCGTCAGCACATTGCCGGAAAATATGGCGCAGCCGTAGCACAGGAAATTTCTATTCTCTACGGAGGCAGTGTCAAAGCCGATAATGCCAAAGAACTTTTCGCTTGCGCGGATGTCGATGGCGGACTCGTAGGCGGAGCCTCACTGAAGTCGAGAGAGTTTGTGGAGATTGTTAAATCAATTTGAAAATGATCCAATTTGAAAATTTGAAAATGGCTCGCCCTACTTTTCGTGAGTCATTTTCAAATTAAATAATCTTCAAATTTTCAAATTATGTACTACACCCGTCTGCAAGTGGTTTGCGATCCGGATTTTTCGGAGATATTGATGGCCGAAATTGCCGATGTTGGCTTTGATACGTTCATGGAAACGGAGAAAGGCTTTGAAGCTTATGTGGAAGAGCGCAGATTCAATGAACAGCAACTGGCAGACGTACAAGAAAAATACAAATCCGTAAGCCCACTCCTTTTCTTTTGGGATCAAATTCAAAAACAAAACTGGAATGAGCAGTGGGAAAAAAGTCTGGAGCCTATTGTCGTAGATGATCGCTGTTTGATTCGTGCGGAATTTCATCAAATAGAAAAAAAGTATCCCTACGAAATTGTCATCACCCCAAAAATGTCTTTTGGCACAGGGCATCATCAAACCACTTATCTGATGATCAAAAGTCAATTAGACATGGATCATCAACAAAAACGTGTGATGGATGCTGGTTGCGGCACTGCGATTCTTTCCATTATGGCCGCCAAGCGCGGAGCCAGCGAAGTAGTTGCTTTTGATATTGACGAGTGGAGTGTGATCAATGGAAAAGAAAATATTGAAAACAATCGCTGCGAGTCGATTCAACTTCATCGTGGAACGATTGAAGAAGTAAATCCTGGCGGACTGTTTCACATTATCCTAGCCAACATCAACAAAAATGTGCTTTTGCAAGAAATGAAAACCTATGCCTCACACCTAGAACCGAATGGATTTCTATTGTTGAGCGGCTTCTACACGAAAGATATCGATGATTTGAAAGATGTGGCCACTCCCCTTGGCTTACAAGAAGTGAAGCGCGATGAAAAAGAAGAGTGGGCTTCGCTTTTATTGCAGAAATAAATCCCTGGCGCATTCGTTATTTACCATTAGAACTTTCGCGTTTTATTTCCGAATTTCACCAGTTAAAACTGATCCTATGGAATCGTCAGTAGATCATCCTGGTTGGATGTGGCTTATGGGTGGCGATTTCATCGACTTATCACTGTGAAAAATAGTCTTCGCACATTCTTATTTGCGCTGGTAGCTTCGTCTGCTGCGTTTGGCCAGCAAGAGTCAACTGATATATCCGTTGCGCTCGGGTTTCAGGATAGCATTCGGGTACTTCTCAACAACACGCGCGCCATGGAAGTAATGGCCATTGGAGATGGTTTTGGAAACGTGTGGGCCAATCTGGGCCCCGATCAACAAACTTTGATCAAGAAGCAGGCAAAGTTCATGAAAAAGAGGGGCTATAAGCTTCGCCCGCACTTCGTTAACTACTATGGCGCTATCGTAGCTGCGCTTTCCATCGAAAAAACAGATCCATCCAAATTCGATAGTTTTTTGAAAGTGGCCGATCAGGTGATAACGAAAGAAAACAGCAATCAAGCCAACCTCTTCTTTCAACAAAGCCGCGATTTTTTTGAGCACCATGCGCTCAATTATCTGAAAGCATTTCGTTTAAATGCCAGCGATGACAACTACTCATTTGTATACCTGGAACCAGCCGCTCCCGATACCACACAAGCCTATATTCCTCCAGCCGAACCAGACACTACTTCGGTAACTATACCCAATTGGCAACAGCCCATCGTTCAACCTGAGATTTACGGAGCCGCCATTGAATTTGACCGTGTAACGCTCACTTTTGTTACTCCTTATGATTCCGCTTCGCTGAATAGCACCCGCGGAACTTACTTTCTGCGTGATCGAATTTTTGTGGGCGAAGGTGGGCGCTTCGATTGGAAAATGGCCGGTTTATCCCCCGACTCGGTGAATTATGAATTGAATAAATTCCACTTTAAAACCACACAAGCTTTTTTAAAAGCCGAGCAAGGCAAACTTCAATACGTAGGGAAAATTTCGGGTCGCATACCCGGTCAATTTGAATTTAAAAGTATCAGTCATAAAAAAGGACCTTCACCTATTTACCCTCGTTTTAAATCATACGAAAACAATGTGCCTATCTTAGGATTAGGTTCTGATCGAATCTTTTACAGTGGTGGATTTGGTATGAATGGTGCCACCATCAATAGCAACTCCGTAGATGGTTATCCGGCAACACTGGAGTTACGGGGAGATGCCGACAAGCGCTTCAAAGCACAATCTATTTCGTTCGCCTTCAAGGATTCATTGATTCTCGCCTCGAGTGCCAAAGTGGTGATCTATCAAGACAATGATTCGCTCACCCATCCCTCCATGCAAGTGCGCCTCGACATTGCCAAACAAAAGATTACATTAACAAAAGACAAGACCAATCTGCGCAAAGCGCCATTTTCCTCTTCTTATTTTGGGATTGATTTTTCTGCCGATGCCGTTGTGTGGGATTTGAAGAGCGATAGTCTCACCATCAATGTGGAAGGAAGCGGTGGTGTATCACCGATGGTGATTGAGTCCAATGACTTTTACGACCCGAATGACTTCAACGAATTGAAGGGTACCGGCTTAGGCTTTCATGCACTCACCATCTTTGTGAATTATGCGAAGCGTTTCAACACGCAAGATTTTTTTGTGTTTGATCTAGCCGATGCCAACCGCAGCACAGAAAAAGTTCGAATGGCAGCCGATTTCCTCTCCCAAAAAGGAATGATTTTATACGATGCCCGCTCCGGCAAAGTTCATGTAAAAGACAAGGCCATGCATTTGCTGGAAACCGTAGATGGCAAAGTGGACTACGACAATATGAAGTTGCATTCCCTCACCGATACGGTAGCCAACGCAACCCTCAGCCTAAAAGACCGAAGCATGGTGGTACACGGGGTCGAAGAATTTAACCTGAGCGACTCCCTCAATGTGGTGATTAAGCCGGACAGCGCGGTGATTAAATTTTTGCGCAACCGCGATATCAAATTCAATGGTACGATCAATGCCGGTAACTTTGAAATCACGGGTAAGGATTTTACACTGAAGTACGACAGCTTCTTTATCAACTTAAATCATATTGACTCCATCCGATTTTATGTTACCGAGAAAAACGGTACGCGCAGGCGTGTTAACAACTCCATGGTGGGTGCCGATTCTACGGCAGCTGCGGCCGGTGGTTTGCAAGCCGGTGCCAATAAAACATCGGGCACACTTTTCATCAACCGCCCTGATAATAAGTCCGGGCGTATGAAGGTTCCGAATTATCCAAGACTGGATGCAACAGCCGGTGGTGTGATTTATTTTGACAGAGAAGAAGTGCTCGATGGCGCGTATGACAAGTCAGTGTTTTTTGTGGTGCCTCCTTTTAAGTTAGATAGTTTGAATGATGCCGATCCGGGGTCGATCAACTTTGAAGGTACTTTCATTTCGAGCGGAATGTTTCCTGCTTTCAAAGAAAAGCTGCACACTATGCCCGACAAATCACTTGGTTTTACGCACGCTGTTCCAAAATCCGGATATAACCTTTATCAAGGTGATGCGAAATTTTATGGTGGTCTGAACCTTGACAATGCGGGTATCCATGCCAATGGACGTATTGAATATTTGGCAACCAAAGTAGAGGCAGATGATTTTGTTTTCTATCCGGATTCAGTGCTATCGAAGGGAAAAACGGGTGAGATTAAAGAAAGGCAAATTGGGAATGTCACGTTCCCGCAGGTCACGTTTACTGATTACCACTTAAAGTGGTTTCCCGAACAAGATAAATTCAAAATGAAGAATTTGAAGGAGCCGTTCTCTCTCTACAAAAATACGGCTACGCTCAATGGTATCATCACTGTTTCGAAAAGTGGAGTTGCCGGCAGTGGTAAGTTGAGTACGCGTGGCTCAGAAGTTTCTTCACGTGAAATGACGTTTGCTTCGAAAGATTTGGGTGCCCGCCATGCACGCTTTGAAGTGAAAACAGGCAATCCGGATAAGCCCGCGTTGGCCGGTAGCGATGTGCGCTTGAAATTTGACCTTGACAAAAATGTGGCTACGATCAACCCTGAAGTGGAAGGTGTTGCGGCCATTGATTTTCCTTACTCGCAGTTTAAAACTTCTATTCCGCAAGCGAAATGGGATTTAACCACACAAAAAATTGTGATGACCAAGGCGGCCGATGTACCCATTGAAAATTCGTATTTCTACACAACGAAAAAGGAACTGGATTCGCTGAACTTCAGTGCTGAAAAAGCAGAGTATGATATTCAGCTGCAACAATTGAAAGTGAGTGGGATTCCTTTCATTACAGTGGCCGATGCTAAAATCACTCCCGAAAACAACGAGGTGTTGATTTTGGAAAACGCGAAAATCGGTCAATTAAAAAATACCACTATTGTGCTGGATACACTCAACGGTTACCACGTGCTAACCAACGGTGTAGTGGATATTGTTTCCCGTAAGGAGTTTACCGGTTATGCTACTTATCAGTATGTGAATGCTGCCAATGACACATTCAAAATCAAGATGACGGATTTTCATTTGGAAGCAATTGCTCCCGAAGGAAAGTCGAAAAAGAAAAACTTGAACGCCACACAACAAACCGTAGCCAACGGAGCAGTAGCGGAAACAGAAAAAATATTAGTGGCTCCTCGCATTTTTTACAAAGGCGATATGGTAATGTACGCAACACGGCCTGCCCTTCAATTGAAAGGTTTTGTAAAGCTGGATTTGAAGAAGTTGAAAAACTATAACACGTGGTTGGCTTACAATCAAAGTGGAGATGAAAAAGATATTTACCTGGATTTTGATAACACGGTAACAGAAGAAGGCAGACGCGCTACAGCCGGACTGCACTTTGCGCAAGACAATAGTTTGTACATCACTTTCATTTTCGACAAAAAAGACGAAGGCGATGATGATTTCTTTTTACCCAGCGGTTCACTCTTTTTTGATAAGGAAAGCGGTCAGTTTAAAATCGAAGATCGCCAGAAGGCTGCCGGTGAAAAACTCTCTGGAAAAGTTTTTGCCTACAACGAAGACAAACAAGAAGTGAGTTTTGAAGGGCCTGTCACGTTCTTCAAAAACCTAAAAGATTTGAGTCTCACGGCTTCTGCGATTGGTTCCGGCAGCCTGGCGACCAACGATATCAAGATGAATTCATTCATCATGGCCAACATGAACATTCCGGATGCCGCCTATCAATTGATGGCGCTCAACTTACAAGAGGTAATCAAAAATGAAGGTGCTACTGAAGGATTAGGAGATCAAACCGAGTTGCTCTACAAAATGGCCAACTTGGTGGGTGAGCGCGTTGCCAAAGATTACGAACAAAAATCGCAGCAAGGATATGTTTCACTTGGCACCGTGCAGGGGCTCATTCAGCCCATTGTATTCTCGAATGTCAATTTAAAATGGTCGCAAGAGCGCAAGGCATTTTACAGCGAAGGTTCATTGGGAATTAGCAACAGCTATCGCAACGACATCAACGGTGCTTTTGAAGGCTTTATGGAAATCCGAAGAAATGAAGATGGCTCGCCCGTGTTTCATGTGTTCTTTAAAGCATCGCCTGAAGCATGGTATTATTTCGGGTTTGAAGACAATCGCTTGATGGTGCATTCATCGAATCCGGCATTTAACGATCTTATTTCCAAAAAGACCAACGCCAGCAAAGCAAAAGTGGGTGAGCTGGTTTTCATACCGGGCTCTGATGACGAAACGCTTTCATTTGTCAATCGCTTCCGCTTGAATTACTACGGACTCGAAGCGCCTTACGATTTATCAGGCGGAACCTCAGCCGCTAAGAAGAAAGAGAAAAAAGAAGAGAAGAAAGAGGACGATGGGTTTTAGTTGAAGTAAATAAAACAACTTCTTTTAGATGAATTTCAAGTTCGATAAATATGATTTTTTCAAGATCTACGAATCCATAAAACAGTGCTATCCTATCGGAATTAGTAATGAAGCTGGCAATATGTACTTTTCATATTCTGGGTTCAAGGAATTAGAAAAAATACTCGTAGAAAATATACACGAAGAGAAGAATTTCTTGGATCGATGGGAAAGTTTTGATGAGGAAATTGAAAAAGAAATTGGTAAAGAAGTTCAAGGAACAACAATGGGACAAATACCCTCATTTAGTTCCTTTATACTATTAGAAACTTACACCGTTGAGAATTTAACTCGAACCAAAGAGCTTCATTTCTTTGTGAGCTTAATAGGCCCCTATTACACCATAATTGGAAGAGACTACAACATTGTCAACATGGGTAAACTTGGGTATTCAAAAAGTACAAACCACTTGGTGGTCTCTCCCGAAATTGAATATGCAGAGAGCTTTCATTACTTATGCAATAAAATAGAAACTCGATTTAAAGGTTTCCGGTTTATCCCATTCTATATCTATGAACAAACCATAGAGGGTTTAAACACCCGATTTTTTAACGGTAAGAATAGTTCAATTTTTTGCACATTGTTCCATGATTTGATAGACCTGAAAACTCCAAGAATAATTGGGAATCATAGTTTCAAATCTGAAGATTGGATAAGGGAAGGATATATCGACACCGGAGATCATTGGGTAATTTATCCTCCAATTAGATAAGCAGATATTGCTTCATGTTTTTGATGCCGCAATTTCATCTAATAATGCCTTTCGCTTCTTCTCCACCCTACTTCCATACCAAAAAAATATGGGGGTGTAAAGCAAGTAAGTCATTCCTGAAATCAGACCGGCATACCAATTCTTAAAAAAGAGAATTGCAATCAAGACAGAAACAAGCGGAAGTGTTCCCAGAATTGTATTTGTAGCAATCTTTGACTTCGTGTCAAATCTTTCAATTTCAGATAATTCTAATTGATCCGCACACGAGTACGCATAGCTATACATTTGGCGTAGCACAAAAAATACACTGGCTGCTCCCAAACCATAAATAATCATCAGCTCGGCTACGTCTTCTCCCCTGATCATGGCTTTGAGCTCGAGAATAATTCCTTTGTTTCCCACTAGGCTCGCAATCGGGTACAGCACCAATTTGGTGATAAACTTCAACGGGTAAACATAGAACAAAACGATTACCAGAAACAATGTATTCAAGAGAATGACTTTGGTATTGCGCAGCCCATAGCGCAAATAAAAAACATAGTGCTCATGCCAAATCATGATAATGATCACGATGCACAAGGAGAATGGAATTAGATCATATGTAAATCTGCGAATCTGTTCAAAGTTGGTAGGCGGTGAGGTTGAAATGAGCAGGAGCGTGATGGCCAAAGCAAACACTGCGTCACTAAAGTTTTCAAGTCGGCCGGGTTCTTCTCCGCGGTAGTTAAACTCCGCATTCATGCCAATCCGATTTTTTGTAAGGCTTTGACGAATCATAAAATATTTCTACAGGCTATTGATAACTTCCGGGTAATCGACATTGTTCTTTTTATAGAACAACTCTAAAAAGATTAGAACCAGACCTTTGTTTTCTTCCTTTTGCTGGTGAGCAAAAAAGTCATCCATCTCCAAAAAACCACTCTGCTGATAAAACTCTGTCTGTGTAAGGTGTTTAAATCCCATTGACCAATTTTGAAAAATACGATTAGCCGATTCCCCTTCTACTACGGTAGCCACTTTGCGATGTCGCGGGTCGTGGCGAATGCGCTCATAAAGGTTCATGACCGCTTCGCGCTCACCTTCCAGCACTTGAATGAATTTGCCTTGCAAATACAGCAACACTGCCTGATATGGCTAATCCCTTATTGGTCGCTCGACTCTTTTCCAACAAACGAATCAGTTCTGCTTCAGAAAATGAATTGGTGGCAATGCTGGTATAAACCAAATGGTACATAGACCAAGCTACGATTTTATATCGTCCTTGTCAACACGTGTAAGCGGATTAAATGGTGAGGCCTGTTGATGGATATGCATGGCTCTGCGAGAAAGGAAGATACCTATAAACAACGAAATGATCGCTCCGATCCAAATACCCGGCACATAGGAAATGAACCAGAAATAATCGTAGGCTCCATGAAATAATGTGGCGACACCCAACGCATAAATGGCGTAATGCCCTTTGCGATGTTCAAATTTGGCCTTCCCTAAAAAGTAGCCCATCAATACCCCAAAGGTAGCATGAGCCGGCACTGCTGTAAACATGCGCAATATGGCTGTTTCAACGCCACCATGGCTGATGTATAAAATGTTTTCCAGACCGGCAAAACCCAGGCTGACCACGACCGAATAAACAATGCCATCGTACGGCTCATTAAAATTTTCATTAGGATATAAAACCCAATACACAAAAATGAATTTACTGAACTCTTCGATCAGCGCAACCAACAAAAATGCGTGCACTGCTTGTTGACTAATGCTGGATGGATCGATTGGAATTAATTGATTGATGGGCCAACTGATCAAGAGTGTGATGAGCGTGCTGATGACGCCCATGAAAAAACTTTTAATTAATAATCCAATAGGTTCGCGCTCGTGCTCGTCCTTCCAATAAATATAGAGGCCAATGGCGGCACCGGGTGCCAGAGCAAGCGCAAGAAGTACCACTATATCCATTGTCTTCGAATCGAGGTGAAAATTACTTAATTTCTTTCTCTTTTACCGCCTCCACGATAAAACGAAGACCATCCAATGTGAGCGTGGGATCAATAGCGTGAAAGAAAGTCTTGAGTGGGGAAATCACAAACGAAAGTCCACCCGTTGCAATAGTAGGGCAATCTGTTTTCAGCTCTTCGCGGATCGCGCTTACCATTTTGCGCACCAAGCCTTCGTAGCCGATTACTATTCCGGATTGAATAGCAGTCACCGTGCTGGTGCCCAAAGCAGATTTGGGTATTTCCAGTGGAACATCAAATAACTTAGCCGCGTTTTGTGTGAGCGCTTTCAGCGCGGTGCGTAAACCCGGCACAATAGAAACGCCCAAGATCGTACCTTCTTTGGAGATAGTGGTAAACGTGAGAGCGGTACCGAAATCCACGACAATGCAAGTCTGTTTAAACTTTACATAGGCGCCCATGGCGTTGGCCACCAAGTCAGAGCCAATTTCATAAGGATTCAAAACCTGTATGGGCAACTGCTGATACACTTTTGGCCCGAGCGTGATAGGCTCTAACGCAAACAATGTGCGAATCATGCTCTTGATTTTCTCGGTCAGACCAGGCACTACGCTGCTCACACAAACGGTACTCACATCCTGCATCGACACTTTGGATTCCAGAAAGTAGTCGCGGAGTTTTACGCCATAATATAGTTCGGGCTGATCAGGCTTTGAAGGAATTCGCCAAACTGCTTTCCATTCATCTACATGCCAAAGGCCTATAGTGATATCGCTGTTGCCGATGTCGAGAACAAGTAACATGCGGCAATCTAAGCATATTCAGTAAATCCCAAAAGGTCACAAAAAACGCAGTGCCACCTTAGCACCCCACCACGAGTTGATATTATAGGTGGTATCCCAATTTTGATTGTGAATGAACGAAGGCTGGTAATTCTTAAATAGATTTGGCTTATCGGTAGCCGCTATTTCTGAAATGTATCCATTGAAAGTTACCCCTCCATAGATCCAAAACTTGCGTGCTAATTTAAAGTCAAGGCCCACATGCAGTTTGTTCAATAAACTCATAGAGGAGGTAAAATCGCGAGCCGAAACATGTTGCGAGGTCACATCAATATTCAGGTGAATGCCCGAAGAAATTTTTCGTGCGGTACCAAGTCCGTAACCAAATGTCCAATTGTAATTGTTCGTGCTGAGTTCATTGGGCTGAATACCGGCTAAGATGATGTTGTAAAACTTGCGCACACCCGTGCGAAATGCCAGGTTCGCATAAAATATTTCATCTGCGGAGAGTTCTAATCGATGGTAGCCGTGATTGACATAGCTGATCAATCCAATGGGAACTCCGCCCAAACTATCGGCATAATTTAAAATACCGATTTGCGTGCCACGAACATTCTTTCCATAGTTGAATGCCGCAGAAATTTGTGAGCCTCTTACTTTACGTGTAGCAATATTGCTAACGCCAGCCAACTGTGAACCGGAAATATTTCCGGTCACCACATTCACGGCTCCCGCCAACTGCATCCCCCTTAGTTGTCCGGTCATTACATTGGCTCCGCCTGCTATTTGCATTCCGCGAGATCTCTTGTTCGCGTAGTTAGCAAAGCCTCCGATTTGTAATCCATTCAGCGAGCGCAAGCTAGCATTTGCAAATGCGCCAATTTGCAAGCCATTGGTTTGCCCTCGATTGGCGTTGAAAGAGGATAATTGTAAACCTGTCATCTTCCCTCCATTGATGTTGGCAAAACCTGATGCTTGAATGCCATCAACATTTCGTCCTACCAAATTGCCGACACCGGCAATTTGTAACCAGCCCACATCTCCCCGGTCGATGTTAAAGAAAAATCCCAATTCAATTTCGCGAGTTCCCAGCGAATAGCCGCCTAAAAAGTTGATGGAATAATCATTAATTGTATTGCCACTCAAACCTTTGTTCGTGCCGATGTAGGGAAGAAAAGAAAGTTGAATATCACGATAGATGGTGTCACTGATGTTTTGCACGTTCGGGTTCGATTCATACGGAAGTTGTAATGGCTCTTCCTGTTTGGTTGTATCGACTACCGCTGCCGTTACGACCGCCTTGGTGTGCAATTTTACTTTCATCGAGGTGCGATTTTGTGGCGGTAAGGTCATCACTGTATCTTCATAGCCACCTTTACTCACCGACAAACGTATGGAATCGGTTTGTTTATTGAACTTCATGTGAAAGTAACCCCACTCATCGGTGAGCACCGAGTTGATTAGATCTTTGTCATACACACTCGCGTCTTTCAGTTTTTCACCGGAGTTTTCATCTTCCACAAAACCTGCGAGAATAAACTGAGATGGTTTTTGGGTGAGCGTTACCTTTTTCAAAATGATGTAACGCTCTTTCGCTTTGAAGCTGACCGATCCTTTAAACAAATCGGTAAGAATAGCTCCGATCGTTCGATCAATGGCATAGAGTGTTACCAACTGTTGATCAGAAATGAGCGAGCTATTGTAGGTGAACGAACAATTCCCCGCCTTGCCAATTTGATTTAATGCTTCCGGCAAAGTTACTTCCACCAGACTGATGGTAATTCTCTTATCCAAAAGAGAAGATTGGGCCACTGCCGGCAATAAAAAGAAAGACACGAGGATAGTGCTAATGATTGTCTTCATAAAATACGTTAGTGCGTGTTGCAGCCGGTTCCTTCCAAATAAATCGCTTCGTCTTTGCGGCTGATGGCAAGCCCCATGGTTTCGGCAATTACTTCTATAATCGTATTGGGGTCATCTTCAAAAAACTGCGCAGTCAATTGGCATTCCATAATGGCTGGTGACAGGGTGATGCGCGTCTGATAAATTTCATTTAGCAATTTTACTACCGACTTCAATTCGGTGTTTCGGAAGTTGAAAACTTTTGTTTTGTACGCCAGCACATTGGTATCTGCTTTTAACAAGCGCTGAAACTCCTTCCGCGATTTGAGATACAGTGCACTCTCGCCTGCCTTCAAATTTAAACCTGCATTTTTCAAAGTGTAAAATTGAACTTCGCCTTCGGTCACAACAATTTCAATGGTATCCTTATCGGGATAGGCCTTCAAATTGAACTCAGTTCCTATGTCCCGCACGAGTATTTCATCGGCTTCGATGATAAATGGTTTTTCTTCTTCATGTTTGACTGAAAAGAACGCTTCCCCATTCAGTTTCACTTTTCGTTGGCCGGAACCCGAGTGAAACGAAAAACTCACTTCTGATTTTTTATTTAAGAAGATTCGCGATCCATCGGGCAGCGTATCATTTTGTGTGCCGATGGTTGAAGCGATGGTAACAACTTGGTTTTCTTTTTCACCGACCAGATAAAACAAGCCGCTTACTCCAATGATCATGGCTATAGCAGCTGCTATTCGCCAATCAAAATAAAACGTTCGGGTTTTTCCGGACGGTTGTTGGGCATTTAGTTTCGATTTCACATTCAGCCAAGCTGCATCTTCGTCAAATTTTTCACTTACGGTAGCATTGGCAGCTGAATCAAAAATCAGCTTGATGTTATTAAAGTAAATCCGGTTTTCTTCGCTTTGCGAAATCCACTGTTCTACCTCCTGTTGTTCGGATGCCGTTGCTTCTCCGGCTAGCACATTCGCAATCAGTGTATCGATATCGTTGAAATTCTTTTCCACTACTAATTACTGGTTTGTATGAATAGTAAAACCAACACGAGGTATTCTTTCAAATGCAAGCGCATCGTTTTTAATGCCTTACCCATCTGGTTCTCCACGGTTTTCACCGAAATTTCCAACTGATCGGCAATTTCCTGGTATTTTAATTCTTCAAATCGGCTCAACTGAAAAACCAACCGGCATTGTTCCGGCAACGCACGCATCGCTTCATAAATCTTGGATTCCAAGTCATTGGAAATCATTTTCTCCTCCACCACGGGTCGAGACTTCTCACTTACATATTGATGATCCTGCGCAAATTCCTGTTTCACTTTCTCATGTTTGATTACGTTGAGACAACTATTTCGCACGATGCTGTAGAGATAAGCCTTTACAGAAGTCTGCACATGAAGGGTTGTTCTTCGTTCCCATATTTTCACGAATGTATTCTGCACCACTTCCTCTGCTTCGGCCCCATCGTTCAAAAATGAGTAAGCATAATGGCACAAGGGTTTGTAATAGATTTTAAAAATCTTTTCAAACGCTAATTCATTTCCTTGCACCAGTTCGTTCTTGTCTATCAAATCGCTGCCATTTAAAAAATGATAGCGCAATGTACGGCTTAGTTTAAATTTTAGTTACTATCGGCCACATGTGTAACATTCGCCCTGCCCACCATCAACCCTTTGCGAACATCGGCTGAGCCGGAAATTTCAATCTGAGGTTCACCAAACGCGGTGATGCGCACCTGATTGGTGGCATATAGGCGCAGTTTCGCTTCGCCATAGATGGAAGTGAAAACGGTTTCGCTATTTAATCCACTATTGTCGATCCGGTTTTCGCCATACAGGCGGTAGGTCTGCTGCTGAACACTGCCATGAGATACCCGCAGTTTGTTTTCGCCATATAGGGCAATCACAAAATCATTTACATTCAAACTGTCTAGCGTAATTTTGGATTCGCCATAGGCACGCAGAATAAACTCATCGCCACTGATCATGCTGTTGCACGAAACGGCTTCTTCGCCACGCACCACCAACTTCCGCAACGCAGTGTAAGTGACATAAGCTGTTACTGATGCATCGCGGTACATGGCCACTTTATGCTGATAATTATCTTCCGGCACGTAATGGTTCTTTTCAATGAGGCGCGCACCGTCTAAATAGAGTTGCAATGTTTTGCCTGATACATGCGCATGGATTTTTTGTTCACTTACTTTTGAGTAAACGATTCGCACGCTCTCTTTGTCACCTTTTACAAGAACTACATTGATCTTGGGTGAAATTACAATCTTATCGAAGAAAGGAAGTGAGCGCTTGATTTCCTGGCCGGATGCAAATCCAAAGCCACAAAAAACAAGGGCGGTTATAGCTAAAAAGGGGCGGTAATGTGTTTTCATAATGTCTGCGTTTGCTATACAGACACCCCACACGGGCTTTACCCCTACGCTATTTCAAATTTTTTTTTAAAGGTTTCATTACGCCTTAAAATAGGCCTCCAGTTCAGCCAGCGTAGATTCTCCGCGCAAATCTTTGATCACTTGCCCCTTCTCCAAAAGAACAATGCGTTCGCAAATGTCCGTAACGTGGTTGAGATCGTGGCTGGAGATAAGGTAGGTGACTTGTCGGAGTTTTCGTTCGGTTTGTAACAACTCTTTCAGACGAATTTGTGAGGTTGGATCAAGGTTTTCAAAAGGTTCATCCAACATAATAATTTGTGGGTTGCCAATAAATGAGGCCGCGATGCCTACTTTTTTTAAGTTACCCTTCGAGAGGTCTCCAATGTATTTATTCTTACCAGTGATTTCACCATGAAAGAGCACTTCGAATTTTTCCAAAAAGGATTTAAGGTCTGCAGCATTGTACCCATGCAAGTTGCCGACAAACCGAAAGTATTCATCGGGTGTGAGGTAGGGAATTAAAAAACCTTCATCCAAAAATGAGCCGACAAATTTTTTCCACTCATCGTTGCCTTGCACATTTTTACTATTGATGGTAATTGTGCCCGAAGTTGCTTTGACCAAATCCAATATCATTCGGAAAAGGGTAGTCTTGCCTGCACCATTGTTTCCCACTAGGCCAAAGCTTTCATTGCTGCCGATGGAGAGTTGCTCAATGTTTACAACCGTAGCGTCTTTATATCTTTTAGTGAGAGATTGGATTTCGATCATAGGTTTATTTGTTTATTCTTTGCGGAAGCCCGCAGCTATTTCATATTTTTTATTGGTAAATCGTTTGGTGGTGAGCGTGATGAGGTAAGGCCGTAGAGCAATGCCTATCAATCCGGCAACTCCCACTGCCAGCAAACCCACTTGTGTCGAGAACATCAATTTAAAGGGAAGGTAGATTACATAAGGAGCCAGCATGATGGGAATCGCCATAATCCATTGCGCTGCGCCCACTCCTTCGTAGTTAAAGGTTGAGCCCTTGGTTAAATCAATTTTTTGCGGCCCCCACATAGCCATATTCATAATGATAAACACATTGATCCCCATGTTAAAAATCATCATCACCAAATGAGCCAGAATAATATGCCAACCAAAGTAACCATAAGGCAAACTCAGTACGAAAGCAGCCAATGTTGCTGCGCAAAGAAGCCAATACTTCGATTCGATAAATTGCCTCACCGAAATAGGGCGAGTAAATGTAAAATCAAAATGACCTCCTTGCCAACTGTAGAGCAACTGTCCATAGTTGATCATGAAAGCGCCTGTAATAAACATGCCAACGAACAAAGCAAAGCCGGGCATTTTTTGAACCTCATCGCCCCGGTAAAAAATCAGTCCGTATAAAAGTAACAATCCGCTCAACAAAACAAATGAGCGTGGGCGCTTGTTGCGCAAGATCAATTTCAATTCGAGGCTGATCCATTCGCCATACGTTCCAAAGCCGCGCAAAAATTGCCAATCGCTATACTTACCCCACTCGGTGGCACTGTCTTTTTCAGAACTCCAGTCTTCTGCATACATGCCGTTGACGATCACACCATAATTGAGATAATATAAAAAAGCGAAAAGTGCGATTGCTAGAATAACTAAAATAAAAGAGCTGGCACCTCGATTAAAAATGAAAGATGAAACATCCGAAAACTTAAACCACTGGTAATAATCGGCTGCTGCGAAAGATCCAAAAACGAGAATAAGCGCTGCCATTCCCAGCAGGCTGTCGTCTAATTTCTTTTTGTAATAGATCACTAGGTAATGAGTACAGAGGCTTAAAAATATAAGAGACGCTAGCCAACTAAAGGCGGCACTGGTGCCCCACTGTTTGGCAACTACCGTAAGCGCAAACGGGGTAAAGATCAATAACACCGAGGCGTTGAAAACATGTAAAATGGATTTGGATAATAAGTAATGAGTGATACTCGATCGCTTGATGGGCAGGTGAAGGTAGGGCTGCACATCCAGAGCTGGTACGTTTTGCATAAAGTAACGCATCACAAACTCCGCCACGAAGTAGTAGAGCAACATTTTATTCACAAAGCCGAGGCTATCCGGCTGATGCAGTTGATTGCGAATGATTCCATCGAGTGCAAAACCAAGGGCCAACGAATAGCCCACGACCATGAGTGCCAGCAACCCCATAAAAATTCCTTTCGCCAGTTCTTTTTCAAAAGAAACCGATCGGGTGAATTTTTTGTAGGAGTGGGTGAGAAATGTTGAGATCATTATCTTAATTTATATTTACCACTAAGGCACCAAGATACTAAGTCTAAAATTTTGTTTGTAAAAATCTTATTGATAAACTGATTTAATTAAATCAGCGCCTTTCTCCGCAATCATCATGGTTGGTGCGTTGGTGTTACCACTGCTAATGATCGGCATCACCGAGGCATCGATCACACGCAGATTGTAAAATCCTTTCACACGCAACTGCGGATCGACCACCGCCATTTCATCCACACCCATTTTGCACGTTCCCACCGGATGATAAATGCACTCGGCTGTTTCACGGATGTGCGCCAGCCATGCTTCATCTGAATCTCGCTGCTTAGGGATATGATTTTTGATTCGGATGGATGCAAACGCATCTGCCTCTAAGACCTCCAGTGCTTTTCGTCCACCGGCCACCTGAATTTTCTGATCTTCTTCCAGATGCAAATAGTTGGGATCAATCAATGGTGGTGCTGAAAAGTCTGCCGACTGCAATGCAATCGTACCACGGCTTTCGGGTCGAATCTGCGCAGGAAAAATAGAGTAGCCATCTGCGGAAGGGAACGAACTCATATCATACATATCGGCTACCTTATCCATGCCCGCGTTGGTGGGTGTAAATTGAAACTGAATGTCTGGACGGGCTTTTTCCGGAGATGATGATTTTATAAATGCTACGGCTTCTAAAGGTCCGATGGACATAGGCCCGCTTTTGGTAAAGAGATACTCCACCAGCGCAGCTGCTTGTCGATACCACGGCAAATAGTAATTGTTTGATTTGATATTTGCCAAACTGCTGACAGGATAAAAAATGTGGTCGTGCAGATTTTTTCCAACGCCCGGTAACTCTTTTTTCACTTCGATATTGTGGTGTTGCAACTCTTCTTTCGCTCCAATGCCAGAGAGCATCAACAATTTGGGTGACTCAAATGCACCAGCACAAACGATCACTTCTTTTTTAGCACGTGCTACCATGGTGCTGCTGCTTCCTGTCATAAACTCTACGCCTCGCGCCATTTCGCCTTCCAAAACAATTTGCTTGCACAAGGCGCCACGTATAATGCTGAGATTAGTCCGGTTCATAGCCGGCAATAAAAATGCACGCGCGGCACTCCATCTCCGACTGTTCTTCATCGTATATTGAAACCAGCCGGCTCCTTCCTGCGTGGCTCCATTCACATCATTGTTTTCGGGAATTCCCTTTTCAGCACAGGCTTTGATAAATGCTTGTCCCATGACGGTGTGGTACCAATAGGCTTGTGTTACATTTAACGGTCCACCCTTCGAGTGAAATTCATTTTCAAACTGCTCGTTGTGCTCTGACTTTTTAAAGTAGGGCAATACTTCCTCATAACTCCAGCCTTCATTTCCCAATGCTTTCCAACTGTCATAGTCTTCGCGTTGTCCGCGAATGTAGGCCATTGCATTGGTAGAGCTCGAGCCACCGACCACCTTGCCGCGCGGGTGATAGATCTGACGATTGTTAAGATGTTTTTGTGGCGTGGTGTAGTAGCAATCCCAGTCCACATTGCTGTGATGCAATTTTAAATAGGCTTGTGGAATATGAATCTCGGGTTTGGTGTCCTTCCCACCCGCTTCGATCAGCAATACAGTTTTAGAAGGATCTTCGGATAACCGATTGGCCAAAATACATCCGGCAGAGCCGGCACCGATGATGATGTAATCGTAGGTCATAACTCAATTTGAAAATAGATCAATTTGAAAATTTGAAAATGAGTGCACTGTCGAATCATAAAATAGTTTGAATAGCACTCGTGTAGTCGCCTTGCAGGTCTTCGGGGAGTTTGGCTAACGTAGACTCAATTTTTTTCAACTGACCGTGATAGAGGTTGTACAATGTAGGACTGCTCTTTAACGGAACGTGGGCGTCTTTCACCTTCTGACAAAAATAGATGCGCAACTCTAATTCAGTTTCTGTCACATGGGAATATTTGATGTGGCGGTTCGTGAACCGTAATATCTTTCGCAACATCTTTTTCAGGAGATACGAATTTTTACCTCTCAATTCGTCAAACTGTGTGTCGATGTCTTCTTTAATTTGTCGCACATAGCTGCTCTCATTCTGCGATTCAAAAAGCAAATAGCCCAGCAGTTCTTTGTTTTCTTTTTTGTATTTCGCCAACCGCAAACAAAGCGCTATCAACACGTCCGCATCGGTGTGCTGTAACTCTTTTTTTATATCTGCTATTGGAGGGAAAGTCATAACTCAATTTGAAAATGAATCAATTTGAAAATTTGGAAATTCGTTGCCGATCATGATTATTAATTTGAAAATGGGTCAATTTGAAAATTTGAAAACGATTATCGATAGAATAATTAGCTGCGAATGTCATTTTCAAATTATCCAATTTTCAAATCTTCAAATTGTTTAGAAAACTCCCACGACACAATTCCCACGCACACGGAGATATTCAGTGAGTGTTTTGTTCCGCTTTGTGGGATTTCTAATGCTACATCGCCTAACTCAATGGCCTCCTCGCTGACGCCTTCTACTTCATTGCCAAAAACGAGACAATACTTTTGATTGCGATCGATGGGGTATTCGTGGAGAGGCTTGCTTTCATTGGTTTGCTCGATCAATACAATGGTAAAGCCTTCGGCTTTCAGTTGACGGATAGCTGCTGCGGTGCTTTCGGCATACGACCACTCCACCGAATCGGTAGCACCGAGTGCTGTCTTATGAATTTCGCGATGCGGAGGTGTGCCTGTGATTCCAGTTAAAATAATTTTTGAAATCCGAAATGCATCGGCCGTACGAAACGCAGAGCCCACATTGTGAAGGCTGCGCACATTATCCAACAAAATACACACCGGTAGCTTTTCAGTCTCTTTAAATTGATCGACCGAAATGCGCCCCAACTCTTCGAGTTTCAGTTTCTTCATCAGCAATTAAATCAGTATTGTGATTGTTTCCAGTTAGTTCTGTTTCCGTATATAATAAGCAAACCCTAGAGTGAATACTCCATAATTTAGATTAAATTGGCTAGTTAAAGCATTCGAGCCGGAGTTGCTTGTATTTGAATAACTCACGGAACCTATTCCAGCCTCAAAGCCCCACTTAGATGAAGGAAAGAAAACAAACTTAGGTGCTACCAAAGCAGAAAATTCATCTGTTTTTGACTCACCCTTGCTGATTGTTCCATTGTTGTAGTCAACATAAGTACTATTGCGTTCTCCTTTAGCATAACCAAGACTTCCTTCAATTAAGAAAAAGAATTTTTCAGAGATGAGGTAATATCGCCTTATCATAAGGCCACCAAAGTATTCGTTGTAATTCGCTTCTGAGTTGGAAGAACTAGGAAAAAAATACTTCGAATAGGTATTTGCATATCCCAATCTTACCCCAAAAGCCGTGTTTTCAGTAACGAAAAAGCCAACTGCTGGATTGACTGAATAATTATTATATTCATAGGTTGAGCCCATTGCCGAAGTGTTAGAGCGTTTTTCTGTCTGAATAGAAAAACCTCCTACCAGAAGTTTGTCGCCCTTATTAAATTGTGAAAAACCAGTTGTTGCTATTGACAGACATGCCGCTACTAGAATAATTGATTTCATAAATTGAATTTTTAAAATTTAATAATGCTTCAATTAGCCTTCGCCAGATTAAAAATCAACTCCCAATTGAATTGAACAAACTTGTGCAGCGACTCTTCTAAAATCCGTTCCTGATCGCTGTGTGCACCAAATCCTTTGGGTCCATCTTCAATGTCCGTCATTGGTCCAATGCCGTAGCACTCAATTCCCTTCGCACGCAAAAATGCCATGTCGGTAGCACCCGTAGGCATAGTTGGGATAGTAACGGTATTATAAATTTTCTTCACGGCTGCTTCTGTAGTGATAAACGCTTCTGACTCCAATCGTGAAGGTCGTGCTGAGGGGCGCAAGTTGCGCGTGTTGGGCACAATTTCAATTTGCGAATCATTGATCACGCGTTTCATTTCCGCCAGCAACGCAGGCATGTCTTCATCCGGCAACGCACGCACATCAAGAGTTGCTTCGGCTTCGCTCGGAATCACATTGCTCAAATAGCCTCCTTTAAAAATATTAGGTGAGATAGACGTGCGCAATGTAGAATGCATGCGGGGTTCTTTTGCCGCAAAATATTCTTGTGCTTTCTCGGCTCCTTTGCCTGTCACTACCGCCATGTACCGCTCGGCATCGGCCGGAGCGCTGATAGCGGCTAACCGTGTAAAGAATGTGCGGGTGGTTTCGTTCAACCGCATGGGTGTTTGCCAAGCAGCAATTTTAACAATGGCTTGCGATAAGTGTACGATGGCATTGTCTTGCAGTGGCACCGAGCCGTGACCCGCTGTACCTCGAGCAACCAGCTTCACACCATTCGGCACTTTTTCGGTGGTTGAAACGGCCGCGTATAAAATTTTACCTTCCTTTCGTGTCACACCTCCGCCTTCAGCAAAACAGAACTCCGCATCGATCGCATCATAATGTTCCTTCACCATAAAATCGATCCCCACTTTTGTGTTCGATTCTTCTCCGGCCTCCGCCAAAAAAATCACATCGCGGTCAAGCGCAATGTTCATTCGCTTGAGTTGCAACATCACCATCAACGCTGCTACTACATTGTCTTTGTCATCAACTGCTCCACGGGCATACACGTAGCCGCCATCGCGTGTAGCCGAAAAAGGTGGGTGAATCCATTTAGTGGTATCCACACTCACCACATCGGTATGGGCCATTAACAATATAGGCTTTTTCTTGCCACTGCCTTTGAGGCAAGCGACTAAGTTGGGATGCTTGGGGTCATTGTAAAAAACCTGTGTAGTAATTCCTTCTTTGTCGAGTACGGATTTTAAATATTCCACTACCGGAGCTTCGTAGCCGGTGGCCACACTGGAATTTATTTTTAATATGGCTTGAAAGTGGCGGATGGTTTCATCCTGCAGTTTTGTCCAGTCGGGTTGTTTGGTTTGAGCTTGCGTAAGTTGGGCGGCTGCCATCAGCAACCCGAAGAAGAAAGTGGTGCGCATAGTTTAGCTATATAGTTTGACTGACAATATAGCGAACATCCGCTTAATTCGGGTCTTCCAATTGATCGATTCGTTCTTGTAATTCAACCAGGCATTTGCCATACGATATTTTGTACATCCAGTTGGCCATGTAGTAGCATAGAGGGGTGAGTATGGCCATCACGATGACTGCCGTCACCAATATAATCGGGTCTTGCATCATCTTCTCTACGTTGCCGCCACCAATTGAACCGCCCATCATAAAACCGGCTGTACTTGCAATGGGGTAAATGAACAACGCTACTCTTTTTTGAAACTGGATGTTGTCGGTAATGAATTGATGCGTGTGCGCCAGTACTTGTTTTAAACTTTTATCGATCGGCAGCACCACATTGATTTTTCGATACATCGAAAAGTTGGTAATGAAAAAGAAGATGTAGGAAATAATGACCAGCACTAATCCAATTTTAACTAAAGGCTCATGAAAGTAAAAGAAGAGGACAATAAAGCAGATGAGAAAGAGTACCGAGAAACCGGTTGTTTGTAAATAGGCTGTCTTTAATTTTTGTACAGGGTGTTTTGATTTTTTTTGAATATGCACTGCCCCCATCACCGGCTTGGTGAGTTTATCTGTCTCCAGCTTTTTCCATGCTTCCTGCAAATCCATCATCACAGCGTTTTTAATTTTTTTGTAATCGTTTCCTTGATCCGGTGCAACTTTACGGCTGTGTTGTTTTTTGTCAACCCGGATATTTCTGCAATCTCTTCGTTCTCGTATCCATCCAGATGCAACGTAATGATCATCCGGTCGATTTCGTTGAGTTCGCGAATGGCGATGTACAAAGCTTCTGATTCCTCACTTTGAATTTTATCGCCCGAACTGGTTTTGAGCAATGACAAATCTTCATGCGGCACGACTAACTGCGGTCGTCTTTTGAACGTGAGTACCGTATTGAGCGCCACCCGATAGAGCCACGTTGAAAATTTGGAATCGCCCTTAAATTGAGGGAATGATCGCCACGCCTGGAAGAGAATCTCCTGAAATAAGTCGCGTTCGTCTTCCTCGTGATGAACATACAGGCGTATCACCTTAAAGATGATGCCCCTGTTTTGCTCAATGAGGATGGTAAACTCTCTTTCAGATGCCATAATTGCTGCGTAGCTGTTTAGCTAACCTCATTGCCCTCAAATTGTTTACAGTTAGTCGGGCGGAGGTGTCTAAAATTACAACGAATCAAAAATATTTGATGCCGGTTTGATCGGTGCGTTGTCTTCCGTTTATTTGTTGTATGCAGCAACTAGTCTCCTACTTTCAATCACAAGGATTCAATGCATCGGATTCGTCCAAGATGGCCGCTCGCTTTCAGCGCGAAGTATTTAAGAAAGGCGACTTGCTTTCAGAAGAAGGAAAAGTGTGTCGGCACCTGGGTTTTATTGAAAGTGGTTTTGTGCACTATTTCATACTGTTGGATGGTGAAGAAAAGACAACGTACGCCACGAACTCCAATAATTTTGTCACCTCGCTAGTCAGTTTTCTGAAAGAAACGCCCGCACGTGAAAGCATTCGTGCCGTTACGGATACTATCGTGTGGTGGATTTCCAAAAAAGATTTGCAAGAGCTGCAAAAAGAAATTGCCGCCTTCAGCGCCTTTGCAGCTCGTTGATTTTTACATGGTGGGCATTCGCCATACTCGGTCTGCCGTTGTTGATTGCCTACATTCAGTTGGGCAAGCGTTGGAAAAATATTTCATTCATGAGTTGGGCTACAACTCTGGGCATCATCTCAGGCATTGCGCAAATCATCGGGTTGTTGCGCTGGGTTTTTGTTGTGCCTGTGTTGGCGCACACATTTGTGAATGGAGACGAAGCCACCCAAAAAGCAACCGTGGTGGCCTTTCAGGTAGTGCATCAATTTGGTGGCGTGTTGCTGGGCGAGCACATCGGTCAGTTGTTTACCATCGCATGGACTGTTTTAGTCAGCATCGCATTGCTTCACTTAAACTTGATGCCGAAGTGGATCAGCTATTTTGGAATGGGTGCTTCGGTAATCTATCTGTTCGCGCAAGCGGAATTATTTGCCACCGTCATTCCTGCTTTTCCCGTGTGGGGTCTGGCCGGGTTCATCGGTAGCACGCTGTGGTTGGTGTGGTTGATTGTGGTAGGCGTTTACCTAATGCGTAACAAAGAAGCAAAAACCGAATTACAATCAGCTAACTAAATCACTGAGCGTTGCCTTATCCCGAAATTTTCTGCATCAACGATTTCGAATGGTCCGCGTTGAATTTTTGAGAACTAGCTGAGCATCCCTAACAAAATAAAAGCAGTTCAGTTTTCCGTTTAAACGATCTTATTGCATAAAAATAGTTCTAAAAAGTTCTTCCAAAAAACCACTTTTTCCGTTTCATAGAAAAAACATTGATATGAAATCGCTTCGAATTTCCATGTTTCTTCTAGGTATTGCAACCTTTCTTCATGGCCAGACACCCGACTGGGTGAATAATAAACCAAATGATGCCGGATTTTATGTGGGCATTGGTTCGGCTAGTAAAAAGTTGAATGACTATGCCGGTATTGCGAAGAAAAGTGCGCTACAGGATTTGGTCAGTGATATTAAAATCAATATCAGTAGCACTTCTATTCTCAATCAAATCGATAAAAACTATCAGTTCAAAGAAGAATACGAATCGAATATTAAGACAACAGCTGCTGCCGAAATTCAGGATTTTGAAAGGGTTGCTGCCTATGAAGATGCGGCCAATTATTGGGTTTACTATCGCCTTTCAAAAGCGACTTTCCATGCGCAAAAACAAAAGAGTCTCGCTGACACCAAAAACATGGCATTTCAATTTTTTGAAAAAGCTGTGAGGGCAGAACAAAACCAATCATTTGCGACCGCTATTGACTTTTACTTTCGTACGTTACTTACACTCAAAGATTATTGGGGTGATAATATCGAAGTCACCTATCAAGGGAAACCGTTCTTTTTAGCTATTGAAAGTTACGCGCGATTACAGCAAATGCTTGACTTGATCAATATTAAGCCCGCAGCTAATTTCATTCGACTCTCAAGTACTGGTAATAGCCGCATGGTTTTTACAACTACCAACTCCACACAACCCCTACCTAAAATCCCTTTGTTGTTGCAGGCCTCACCTACTCGCTTAGCATCCTCTAGTTACATCAGTGATAACAACGGTGAGATTACTGCGCTGTTTTCGCCCGAGGTCTGGAGCAATGCAACCCGCGAAGCCGAGGTAATTTTAGATTTAAAAAGTTTTTCTAAAGCCAGTTCAGAAGATCGGTTTTATGACTACCTGATTCGAAGTTTGCGAGTGCCTAAAGCAAAAATCGCGGTAGAAGTTTCGACCACCGGAAGGGTACAGCCAACAGGTGACTTCTTTCCATTCTTTTCGGGGTTGGTGGCGGCAGATTTCTCTACGCCAGAAAAATACACTTTCAAAAACTTACGGCTGATCCCCATTCGGATGAAAGAAAACTTTAAAGAAACCGTGGGTAACATGGGGTATTACTTGTCTCTTCATCAAGCCATGTTGAACAACAAGATAGCGATTAGTGAATCAGGCACAGGTGGTTCGGTTAATACATTGATCGGCCGAAATTTAAGCGCTGATACGCTTTTTATTATGTCGGGTGAAATTTTACAGGGAGGCAAACAAGATCGAGTTGTAGCACGTGACATGCTGATCCCACCAGGGGAAGGGCGAGTGAAAATTCCGGTCTTCTGCGTAGAGCAAGGGCGATGGAAATACAAAGGAAAAGATAATGATCAGAATTTCTCAGAGTATTATGGAATGGCCAACGAGCACTTACGTGATATTATCGATCACAAAAAAGGCCAGCAAGATGTTTGGGAAGAAGTTTCAAAAAGTAACAAACGCGATGGAGTAACTAGTGGTAGTGACGCATATACAGAACATGCCAACAACCGCGCCTTCCGAAGAGCCGAGCAAGAGTATGTCGATTTTTTCAGTCAAATATTTGAAAACGATCCTACAGTGATCGGTGTAATGTCAATAACTGGCAACCGGGTAGAAGGTGTGGATCTATTTATCAACAACCCATTATTTCTTCAGGAATATCCCAAACTATTGTATTCATACATTGATGAAGCTGTTACATACGGGGCACCGATCACAATCCAACAGAGCGTCATTGATGGCTACCTCAATAAGTTATTGGATACAGGAACTCAAGCGAATTTCATTGAGCAACGTGGCCAAGCGTTTCGTAAGGGACAACAGGTCATTCACATTTCCACTTATTGACTTTTTAACTTAGTAACAGATGAGCGAACTGCTCATCAATGTAAGTGCCAACTGCGCGCCCAAAAATCTATGCCAAAGACTTGATCACTCGAGCAAAATGGTTTTTGTGTTGCCGAAGATTTCAAGCGCTATAAATACTCTGACAGTTGATCAAAGAAATTAGGCCAAGGCATTTTACCTTCACTCTTACCCAAGCGCACGATGATCAGATTTTTAGAACGATTCACATAGATAAACTGACCGTGCAATCCATCGGCATAAAACCCTTTCTGCGAAATCCACCACTGGTAGCCATAAAATCCTACCGCTCCTTCTTTTTGTAATGAAGTAGTAGATTCGTTGATCCATTCTTTGGGAAGCAGTTGCTGACCATTCCACTGACCTTCGTTGAGGAAGAGCCTTCCAAACTTGGCAAAGTCGCGAGCTTTGGCGTTGATGCAACAAAACGTTTTTTCCAAACCATTTTTCTTTTTGTCAATGCTCCACGTTGCTTCGTACTCGGCACCCAAATGGCTCCAGATTTTTTCGTTCATGTAATCTGTTACATTTTTTTGAGTGGCACGCTCTACGATCAAGCCGAGTAGCTGCGTATTCACACTTCGGTATGCGAACTTCGTTCCGGGAGCGTAATCTGTTTTCAAGCGAGAAAGATAGCCGCGCAAATTTCTTCCGTAATACAACTTGGCCGCTTGCCCTAATGGATTGTAATAGCTTTCGCTGGATTTGATACCGCTTGTCATTTGGAGCAGGTGGCGAATTTTAATTCGATCAAAGCCTTTTCTGACCTTCAACTCGGTGAGGTAAGTTGTGATGGGCTCTTCCACACTTTTAATGAATCCATCCGACAGCGCTGCTCCGATCAAAGCAGAGGTATAAGACTTAGCCATGGAAAAAGAAGCTACCGTAGAGCCGGCATCATATTGCTGGTAGTAGCGCTCCATTAAAATCGAGTCGTTGCGGATAATGAGGAACGCCACAGAATTATTAGCCGCCACCATACTGTCAATTCGGGCCACACGAGCCTTGCCAATCCTTTCTTTCTTCGGTGCCTCCGTAAATCGGAAAGGAGCATTGGACTTACTGAGCGGGCGCGAAGGAAAAATTTTGTGATCGGTGATGTTTGAAAAGTTGTACCACGCAAAGCGCCCCACCAGGCACGATTGCAACATGACCGCAGACAACAAGAACAAAATCCATTTTCTGTTTTTCATATCTAATACTAAAATTTAATGCAAGAAGCCGTTTTCTTCAACGGCCAATGCCTTTCTGCTTTCAATTTAAAGCAGCCGAACGTCTAATTGGATAAATTTTAGACTTCAGATGGAAGCTCTTTCTTGAATTGGGAGGGTGTAACTCCGGCATAGCGCTTAAAAGCGGTGTTGAAGGTCGTTTTCGAGTTAAAGCCTGCCTCCTGCCCGATCGCCAATAAAGAATAATGATTAAACTTAGCATTGGCCATTAGCTCTTTTGCTTCCTCCACGCGGTAGCGATTGATAAAATCATAAAAATTGGATTTCTGTTTTTTGTTGATGATTTGCGATACATAGCCCGCACTCAGTTCAACATCTGCGGCCAAAATCTCTAAACTCAGTTCGGGGTTGAGGTACGGCTTTTTCGTTTTCATCACCGCCAAGAGATTTTGATAATGATCATCCGTTTTTTCAGAGAGCACCGGCTCAACCTTCGTAGGGGTTTGAAAGTTGGCGGCCTCAAAAACTTCTCTACGGGTGTAGGCCGAATAGCCAATCCAGTAAATAACAACCGACATGCCAATCCACAATGGGTAATGATGCCATTGAGAAAATTGGTTGGTGGCTAATTCATAGGCATAGGGCAAACTCCATAAAAACCACAACGCAAGTAATGCATACATCAGGTTGCGCAACCAACCGACCGTATGTTTGTTGATGGCTGAGAAATTATTTTTCAAGTTATGCTGATAGCGAAACACGCGCTGCATTCCATTTACGAGCAAAGCAATCGCCAGGATCATAGAAAGCACTTCAATGCTATGATTCAATTGGTTGACTAGACCAATGTGTCCTGCTAACCATTTTCTGTTTAGCATAAATGCGAACAACATACTGGTCTTGAAAAGTATATCTACCAAAAATGGAAGGAAGAGTAACTTTTCAGTGAGGGACGGTTGATGCTCCGGCTTTATCAGATAGGTGATAAAAAAATAAAATGCTACAGGAATGAGCAGTGTCCACGAAAGTGGTAGGAAAAAAATGATCGGGTAGATTTGAACAAGCCCGATGTCAAATAGAAAGTAATAAAAATTATTGAGCGAAAAACTGAATATGGTGAGCGCTAAATACCCATTGGACTTCCTTCTGAAATTAGTAGTGCGCCCTAAAAGAATGGACAAGAAAAAACCTTGGGCGCAACCGACTAAAATGAGAACATTAAACAGATTGAGACTCATCGGGGTTAATTGTAGGCTAAAATAAGCCAACTTTCTGAAAAGAAAACAGGAAAGGTTTGTAATCAAAACGGGTGGGTTGCAACTAATCAGAAAAAGATTAAAAATGGAAGCTAAAAAGAAATCAAGATGGGGGAAAAATGCGCTCATCATCGGCATTACTAGTGGTTTTGCTTTCTTAATCGCGTTGTTTGCCATAATAGAAGGTGATTTGGAAAAATCTGAAACACTGGCTATGGTTGGGTTATGCGCTACGTCCATTTCGATGTTTTTACTAGCCATGGATGAAAAGAAAACTAAAACATGTTCAAAAGTATGACCACCGTCACAGAGAATACCTCTTCGAAAGGAAAATTTTCAATCGTTCGGTTTTTATATGGAGGCTTTGTCCTGTTGGGCGTTTATTACTTGCTGCGTAAAGATATTTCAGAAGCCATGAGCGCGTTTGGTATTGGATTGATTTTCGATCCGTTTGATCAAACCATGAAGTGGAATGATCGCCCGGCTTACCAAAAACTTTGGTTGATTGTTCACCTGAGCGTTGTGCTTGGCTTAGTCGGAATGTTACTTTTCAATTGGTTGAGTAAATGACGAATTGGCTTGTGATTCAAAATCAAAGCACCAAGAAACATCGAACACAACAGATGCCTCCCGAATAATTGTATACAAAATACACTCCGCGCCTTCGCAACGAAAAATTAATTCTTACTCATCCCCAATTTGTAAACAAAAAACACATTGATGCTTGGTAAATAACCGTAACTGGAGTAGTCTGACTTTAATTCCGTATCAATTAATTCACTCAGTTTCTCCAGCGAGCGCTGTGGTGATTCTACATAACTAGATGAAGCCAGTGTTTTAGCAAAACTGAATTCAGTATGTATCTCGATCTTGGGGTTCTTAAAAGTAAATCTTCGGCCGTATAAAATACCCGCATTGTATAAATCAGATGACAGTGTCATTGCAATTGGAGTTTGTGCATTTTGTCGGGGTCGCACCGGATAAGAACTTACATTTACGTTAAAGGCTGTTTGAATGGCACTGATGGGTGTATCGGCCGCCTGCAAATGAATCCAAGATCCGGTAACGCCTACATAATTTTTACCAAAATGATAATTCGTACCCACCTGACTTATTACACCAAAATTGAACGCATTGGTTAACACATTAACAATAGATTGATCCACACCAAAAGCTTTGAGCACATCTAAAATTACCTGATCATACGGTTTGGTGAGCACACCCACTTGTGCGTTGGTTGACCAGTGTTTGTTCCATTGATAGTCGTATTGAACGGCATACTGTAGGGGTATTTGCGTACCTACCTTTATGGAATGTTGTGCCTGCATGTGGGTGAATACGGTTAGCAAAAAAAGAGTGGTAAGCGTTTTTCTCATGGGGGAAGTTCAGAATAAAAATAGATTGGACAGTAAAAGTTATAATTTGTTGAAAGTAGTGAATTAAGTTTTTAATATTGAATGATCAAAGGTTCACTATGAAAAAAATCTACGCATCCGTTTTCGTTTTAGCTGCTAGTGTGGCTGCTTGTACCATCATGAAGAATGATAAGCTCGACAAAGATGCCGAGCAATTCTTGACAGAGTTCAAAAGTGTGCTATCGAAATCTGATGCAGAGATTTTAACACTGTTTTATTCCGGCCAAAGTGAAGAGGAAATTCTAAAAGGCGTGGCAATTCTCCAAAACAAAAACCAGTTTGTTTCTACTCGCATCCGCTATGCTGAAGCTACCGGGAAATGGGAGGATGGCTACTTGTTTATTGATTTGCCTGTGGAGATTGTTGCCGAAGGCGAAGAGAATGTAGTGAAACGCCTCGCATTAAAATTGGTGCAAAAGAAGGCCGGAAAATTTTATATCAATCGTTTCGGTGGTGAAGAGGTTTACTCAGCCTATCAATCATTAAAGTATAAAGTAGAGAACAGAGATTTACTGGCCAAGCGATTGCAAGAACTGAAAGTGTATTACGACCGCGCCATGGAATTGCAAAAAAATTATGACTCGGTAGTTTGGTACACACAATACAAAGACACGACTTATTACTTTGCTGTGAACGGAAGATATGTGCTTGATTCATTGAATGGAAAATCGCCCACTACTTTCAAAATGGGGTTGGTACATGAAAATGGCAAAGTGGTTATACCTGTTGAATATGACCTGATCGGCAACCCGAGCATCAACATTTCTGATGCGGTTGAAGTAAAGCGTGATGGCAAAGTTGGGTATTATGATATGACTGGCAAGATGTTGGTGCCGGCCGAATATACTTGGGTTGTTCCCTATGAGGAAGGAGAATCGAAAGCATTGGTGAAAAAAGACACGGTGTTTGGCTGGCTCGATGCTTCGTATCAATTCCATGAAAACTTTCCTTCTGAAAAAGCAGAAAAATACATTCGCGAGTTTACGTATCTGACGGAAAAGAAATTTGTATTTGGGGGTGATCATCAACAACTCATCATTGATCTCGCTCAAAGCGAAAATAACTACGAATCAAGGGGAATAATTATCGTGCCCGGACTTTTAGCAAATAACAACATCTTTAATTGGGTACAAACCAATTTTATTACGCTACTTAAAAGTGAAGATGATATCTATGCTTTTGGAAATGACTATAAAGAAAACAGTAATCAATATACAATAAATCTTTCCGAGTCTTTTGATTTACTAGTTAACAGTATTAAAACAAGATACATTGGCGGCAGGGGAGAGTTTTATACTACATCCAAAATTAATTTGGTGGACAAAAATCAACGACTCATCAGCTCACTTGATATTTGGGGCGATGAAGGATTTGCCCTCAAACGAATAAGCGAAAATCTCTATCAATCATCTTTTTTAGCTTACGATGAAGAAGGTCCAATGCCGACATTTAAAGAAACAAATCTTCCTTTTTATACTTTCTATAAATTGGAAAATGAAAATCTAGAGACGTTACCCTGCAAGCGCTTATTTGCTTATACTAAGTTCGTAAAGATGGACAGTAGTTATATACTGGGCAATTTCAAAACGTATGATTATGGCCTGCCAGAAAATCAGCGTGAGGGAACATCGGCAATTTTAAGCAAAGAAACTTTGGAGTACATCCGAATAGAGATACTTGCAAACTATGGCTACATTATAACCAATGAAATGTTTCTTGAAAATTATCAATGGCTAGGGATTAGTGATGAGAGCGACAAAGAGTCTAAGACATTAGATTACGAAACAGTCTACGCCAAAGCCTCCGAAATCGATAAATACAACCTCGATTTTCTGGCGAAGATTCTCGGGCCGATTGCAAAGCCCATTTAATTTCTTGTGAAAAAATTCACGTGGGGTTTTTTGTTCTTGTTGGGAGCTGCGCTCACGATCAACGCGCTCACCTATCTGAATTTTGACCCGCGCTACGGTTTTTTAGAAATCAAAAAACAAGCCGTGGCCTCCGGCTACTATCTGCCCTTTTACTACATGCATGTTGTAATTGGCGGGCTTATTCTCTTGGTCGGATTTGTGCAAGTGTCTACCTGGTTTCGCAACAAGTGGATTCGCCTTCATCGGGCGCTGGGTAAATTTTATGTGTATGGCGTTTTGTTCTTTGCCGCACCCGGTGGATTGGTGATGAGTTTCTTTGTCGACCGTGGATTAGCCGTACTCATCAGTTTTCTCGCGCAAACAGCTCTTTGGTTTTATTTCACCAGCGTAGCCGTTATCAAAATCAAACAAGGAAAAATAGCGGAGCATGAAGTATGGATGTGGCGCAGCTTCGCGCTTACCCTGGCGGCCATCGCATTACGCTTATATATTTTCTTCGCTTCCTACTTTTTTGATTTAAGCCAGCCCATTGCATACGCCATCATTGCGTGGGCAAGTTGGGTACCCAATTGGCTGGCCGTTGAATTTTACTTTCGCGATAGACACATCCTGCGCACAAAACATTTGTAACGGTTAGCCCACCACGCGTTTGTCTTTCGCCACAAATTTGCCGAAGGCCAGCAAGGCACCAATCACCATAATATTGCGGAAGAAGTTGACCATCTCTAATTCTTTTTCACGAGCGAGGTCGGCTGCCATCATTTCTGTGCCCAACTCGTAACCCATAGCCCGCGGCAAATGAACGAGCAGTGCCATCAACAATACATATAAAGCCATCAGCGTGTAGGCAAGTTTGTCATATCGAGCACTGAGCGCGCTAATAATAAATAAAATGATGCACACGGCTGTAAAGTAATTCCAGAAATAAGGGAATGGAAGAAAGTCAGGCACGAAAGCTGCGCCTACATCCGGCTTGCCAAAATGCAAACCCACATACATGATAAACGAAGCAGGGAAAATCCATCTTCCCAGATTTAATAATTTGTCCATAAGTAAATTGTCTTAATTGTTCGAGTGTAAACCGATTACATTTCCTTCCGTGTCTACAAAAAAGGCCATGTTGCCCCATGGACCAATGGATGTTTTTGGCAACACAATTTTCCCGCCATTCATTTCTACCTGATCTAAAACGGTAGAAAGATTTGGATTGGCATTCAGATAGATCTTGCTGCCATCGATGCTGGGCTTGTGAAATGGACCTTTCGCCAGCGCGCCACCCACCTTTCCGCTATCATTTGCAGAAGGAAAGAATGCCATGAGGCTTCCTGCCAATTGCGATTCTTCCATTTTTTTATTAAAAATAGATTCATAGAATTTTTTAGCCCGAGGCATTTCAGCTACTGAAATCTCGAACCAATTTAAACTGTTGTCGGTCGTGTTCATCTGTTTTGTGTTTTTGTTGACACAAAGGTGAGGGTCTTAACTTGCGCGAAGGCATGGGTAATCGGACAACCTAATGGGGTAAATCTGACAGCTTGCAGATTTCTCACAAAACATAGTGATATTTGATTTATTGAAATCAACCATCATTAGTGAATGAAAGTAATTGTACCGGTTATCTCGAGCAATGTGCCTACTTCCGTGTTAGGCATTATGGACATTCTGAACTACTCAAAAGCTTTTCGCGATCAGTTGATGCCGCAAAATGCACATCAAAAAACATTTGAGGTAATCTTAGCTTCGGCTGAAAATTCACTTTCTGTGAACTGCAATGGATATGAATTGATTTGCCATACACAATTAGAACCTTTTGAAAAAGCAGATTTAATTGTAGTGCCGGCTGCCGTGGGCAATATGGCTGCGTTGGTTGCGAATTATCCCAATCTGATTAACTGGATCAAACAGCAACATGAATTAGGTGCGGCCATTTGCAGCACTTGCACCGGTGCATTTTTTGTAGCGGCCACCGGTTTACTCGATGGCAAAGAAGCCACTACTTCCTGGTTTGCATCGGACTATTTCAAACAGATGTTTCCATCTGTAAAATTACTGGATGAAAAGATCATTGTGGATAATGGCAACATCGTGACAGGTGGTGCAACGCTCTCATTCATGAATATTTGCATTTATTTAATTGAGAAATATTACGGAGCTGTTTTGGGCAACTATTGTGCAAAAATGTTTTTGGTCGACAAAGGCAAAAGTTCACAGCAGTCGTACTCTATTTTTTCAGTTCAAAAAGTTCATCAGGACGAAGATATTTTAAAAGCGCAGACTTTCATTGAAAAGAATGTGACGGATAAGTTAAGTGTCAGTCAAGTGTCGGAAGTAGTGCTGCTGAGTGAACGAACTTTTATTCGCAGGTTCAAAGCAGCAACCGGCAACCTTCCTTCCGAATACATTCAGCGGGTAAAAGTAGAGCACGCCAAGAAATTGCTAGAGGGAGGAAATGAAAACATCAAAGAAATATCGTATAGCACAGGTTATGAAGACCTCAATCATTTCCGAGATGTGTTTAAGAAATACACAGGCCTCACTCCACAACAGTACAAGAAAATGTATTCGTTTTCTTTAGACTAAGAAAAAAAGCTCTGTCACTTGCGCAACAGAGCTTTTACCTACTACAGCTTTAAACTAGAATGTATATCGCACGTAGGGCACCGGGAAAAATCCTTGCTGGTATTGATTGGCAATGGAGTTGGTGCGCGTGTTATACGTTTGCGAGAAAATGTTTTGGTTGCCCGTTACATTTTGCAAGTCGATGGCCATTTCGAGGGTGCTCTTTTTATATTCTTTACGATACGCAATTCTGAAATCGGTACGGAAGTAAGGGCTTTGCTTTTCGCTGAAGGCGCGTGCCCGATCATACACTGCCTGACCTTGTGTGGCTGATGCGGTTACATTCAGTGGCGTGAGGTAGCGACCGCCAATCGTAGTCACCTTTAAATTGAAGCTGAGGAAATTCCGATTTTTTCCTACTCGGAATTCTTTCCCCACTAATCCATTCACTACATACTGTGTGTTGTAAGCTGTGTTACGCTCAATTCCATCGCTGCCTTTGTATTTGGAATCAAACAAAGAAGTAGTCACTAAGAAATAGTATCCTTTGCTGAAAAATCGCTCCAACGTAAATTCTACTCCGTAATTTCTTCCGCTGCCTTTGCTGACCAAGTTCACTTCATCATCCGGGCCAAAGCTTATACCGGTGTTGACTGAAGAGAAAGCCGATGATTTTTGTTCAACCGGCAAATTACTTAACTCTTGATAGTATGCCTCAGCCTTGAAGCGCAGGCTTTCGTTGATGTTCCAATCGTACGTAAGCACATAGTGCTGGCTTTTGATGAAATCCAAAGTTTTGTTGGGGAAAGTTGCACCTGCGTTGGTTGTCAACTGGGCGTAGGATGTGGTGATGAGCGGAGTTTGGTGATGCAATCCATATCCAAAACTTAATGAGTTCTTGGCATTTATTTGATAGCTCACACTGGCGCGTGGCTCAACAACGGTTTGATTATTTAAACTATAATGTTGCACGTGGGCACCGGCAATAAACGAAAACTGATTGTTGAAACGATGTCTCCATTGTGAATATGCTTGTGTCAACCAGTTGTTGTCTTTGGCGTTGAGTCGAACGGTGTCTTTATTTACATTAGCGAAAAGCTCACGTCTGAACAAATCAAAATTTAAATAATCAACATACAAACCTGAAGTGAGTGAATTTTTTGAGTTGAACTTAGTACGTGTGTAAAGCACCAACGATGTTTTGCGAGTAGTGAACTCTGCTTCTACACGTCTGAATTTCCCAACCACATCTAAATTAGCATTGCGCGTGAGCGAGTCATTATAAAATGATTCATTGGTAGAACTGTAGCCCAGCGTTGCTTTCAAAAAACTTTTCTTCGATAAGTTCTTTTCATAGCTCGCACCGGTGATGTTGGTCGTGTAGCGTGGGAAAGCGTCCAGGTTTTCATCGCCATACAAATCGTTTGATTTTTTCTTGAGGTCAACTTTACTTCCCAACAAATCAATGGAGCTGTTTCCGGCTATCCCAAACAAAGTGAATTTTCCATTTTTGCCAGAAGGGAATGTAAACTTGTAGTTCACATCTTGATAATTGGGTGTATTACCACCGGTGCCAAACTCAATTCCCAACTTTTGAAAAACTCCTAATGTAGAGTAACGATAGTTAATGATAAACGAGCTCCTTTTGCTTTTTGATAACGGACCTTCCGCACCTAGTTCAAAACCGTTGAAGCCAATCTGTGCTACTTTCTCTAATTTTTGGTTGTTGCCATCTTTTAATTTAATGTCAAATACACCGGCTACGGCATTTCCATATTGTGCCGGAAATGCGCTGGTCATAAAGTCAGATTTGTCGAGGTTATTATTATTGAGCATACTCACCGGTCCACCCGTGCTTACTAGCGCGCCAAAGTGATTGGGGTTCGGAATGTTGAGTCCTTCTAATTGCCACAGCATTCCGGTAGGCGAATTTCCGCGCACCACAATATCATTCCGCGAATCGTTGCCGCCTACTACACCCGCAAAGTTGGATGCCATGCGCGAAGGATCGCCCAATGCACCGGCATAGCGCTTGGTGTCATCGATGTTGAACGAGCGCGAACTCACAACAGCCAAGTCATTATTGGTGGCTGTTTTATCTTCTTTTGTATTCGCTGTAATCACTACCTCACTCAATTGATTGGCACTTTCAGTAAGTGATAGGTTCATTACCACCTCTTTTCCCGCAGTGACAATAATGTTAGGTATAAGTTGTTCTTCGTAGCCGATGTAACTTACTTTAATCGTTTGCCTACCCAGTGGCACATTGGTAATTCGGTAGTCGCCATTCTCATCGCTGGAGGCGCCCAGCAATGTACCGCCATCAGATACAATAACAACGTTCACTCCAATCAAAGGAGTCTTGCTTACTTCGTCTGTTACTTTGCCACGAATGGTTTGCGTGGTTTGTGCCCATAGCTGGACACTAAATAATAGGATTGCGGATAGTAAAATCGTTCGCTTCATTTTCTTTTCAATTTTTTGTGTGTGCAAATATGTGAGTGGATTCATACGAATCGAATTGATTCAGGTTAAGAAGAAGCGGCTGATTACCGTTTTCTTAACTTAGATCAATAAAAATCAGAACAAACTGCGGTGCAGGCGGTGAAATAATCACTTTTTGGATTCACTCAATCGCTTGCGAATACGGCTGAGGGACTCGGGTTGTATGCCCAGATAGGAAGCAATGTAGTGCTGGGGAATTTTTTCAAATACTTTGGGTCTCGATTTCATTAGGTTGAGGTATTGCTCCTCGGGGCTTAGAAACAACATCGCCCGGTTACGTTCCGCTATACGGACCAAAATAAATTCGGCAATCAGTCTTCCAAACTTTTCCCAAACCGGCATTTGCCGGTAGGTGCGCTGCATCTTTTCGTACGATACTACCAACACTTCCGAATCGACCAACGCCTGATGGTATTCCATCGAAGGCTGTCGTGTAAGAAAGCTTGGGTAGTCGGTATAGAAGTTTCCTTCAAACGAAAAATTGTACGTCACCTCTTCTTGATTGATAATACAAAAGGTTCTGAAGTGTCCTTTATTGATAAAAGCTACATAATCGCATACCTGACCGGCTTCCATCAAGCAAGCTCCTTTCGGCACACGCTTCATTTCCATCGTTTGCAGAAAGGCATTCAGTTGTTCATCGTTGAATGAAACAAACCGACTGATAAATTCCTTTACTTTTTCTAAATCTTCTGCGCTGGGGATCAATTCACTTATAATTATGCCACGTCTTTCCTTAACAAGTTCCCCTCCTGAAAGTTTTCAGGAGGGGATTACAAGCTTACGAATTTTAGACGAAATCGGCATAATTACTTGGCAGCTATCTGATCGGTACCCACCGTCACCTTTAAGATGGAGCCTTTGCGCTTGGTATTGAGCGTTGCACTTAATACAATATTGTAAGTGCCGGGTGTGGCGTCTGAAGCTACGGATATCAAGGCATTGCTATTTTCAAAATTGCCTTCTTTGGGTTCGTACGTGAGGGTAATTCCTTGTGGCAAGGCGCTTTGCAATCCGAGGGTGGCTTTCTCTTTCGCAAAATACTTGGAGCGAACGATGGAAACGGTTACCTGTTTGCTTTCACCGGGCTTGATAGATACATTGCTTTCAGAAAGATCAATTGTAAAATCTTTGGTTTGCGCAAAGCTGACCGCAGCAGCAAAAAGGAAAAAGACAGTAAGAAATGTTTTCATAAATAGGTTGTTTTAATTTTTTCTTAAAAAACGTACCTGCAGAGGCAAAAGGCGAACAAAGCACAGCGTTTGGGGCAATGTGCGCAGCGTTTGATGTGAATGAATGACTTGTGGGGCGAGTGGAAAGATGCTGTGGCGACTGGCTAGCTTACTTCCATCATGTTTCTCAACTGACTTATCTTTTCCATCACTTCTTTTCCCTTGGGCCGCGAAACCGGTATGGAAAAATCCGATCCATTCATTTTTAATTTGTAGCCATTGGTATTTCCGGTAATCGCGCTGATGGCGTTGACATTAACAATATAAGAACGGTGGCAACGCAACGTGAAGGAATTGTTAAGTTGTGTCTCGAGATTTTTAAGATTCACACGCAACAACTTCTTCTGAATGGCCGAATCTTCTTTCCAATGAACGGTAGAATAATTATCATCAGCTTCTATAAATAGTAGATCAGGCAGATTGAAGGTAAGGCTTTCGCTGGTATCGGAATAGAGAGTTACTACAGTAGCGGTTTTTACCGTTTCTTTAGATTCTCTTTTTAATGTTTGAATTTTCTGAAGTTCCTGATTGGTTTTGATCGCTTCATGAAGGTTCTGTTGCAGCATTTGCGCTTTTAAAAATAAGGTGCAAAGTGCGATGGGTATCACACCTTTGATAGCTACCTGCGCGCTTGTGTGCGCTGATACTTCCAACCACGACATATCAAACGGGCAGAAAAACAGCTTTTCCATTACAGTAGAAATCAACCAAATGAGCATCAGGTGTAAAATATTCAGATAAATGTATTTTTTGATAGTCCAAGTGGTTGGATCCATCGTAACAGGAAAAATGCGCGGCAACAGCAAAACATTAAAAAAAAGAACCGCCAATGTAATCAGGCCATGAAGCCATCCTAAATCATTCGCAAAGGTGAGTTCTGATTCAGTTTTAAATAAATAAAGGAAAACGGTTACAAAGGCGCTGATAAACAGGGCCAACAGAAAGTTTTTGCGCTCATCGTTCAGGTAAAATGGAAAGGGTGCGTTGAGCCAGTCGCTAATCCGTTGAGATAAAGTGCGTTCTTCCGCATTCATGGCCGGGGAATTGATTGCCTGAAATTGATCCATATACCACAAACTTAAAAACAAGGCTCAAAGTTGCCAATGGCTGCCATTTGTGTGGCGAAAAGATGTGGTTTTGGGGTGAAGTGGTAAATGGTTGCCGGAAAATTTTACACGAGAGTTCCTTCGCTAAAGAGCCAAAGCCCTGACAAGTTGGTTCAGTAGCCCTTTTGAACGCTTCAGTTACATTCTAAAATAAGGTCTCTCTGCTGTCCCTCAATTTTGTCATGCTAAAAATCAAAAAGCATGAAAAACTCAATCAAGATCATTATTACCGTTGCGCTGGTGGGCATCATGGCCGGGGCATTGGCGCTGCAATTAAGACACAGCCAACAGGCAAAGCTGAAGGAAGCGATAGATGCGCAGGCACCGATCAACATCACGGTAGAATCGCTCAACATCATACCGCAGCAGATTTCTAAAATCTTTTCCATACAGGGAATCACACAACCTTTTCAGGAAGTAGTGGTAGCCAGTGAGGCAACCGGAAAAATTTCGCAACTCTTCATCAAACAAGGAGATGTGGTGAAAGCGGGTGCGCCACTTTGTCGCGTGGATATTAAACTGAAAGAAATCGAATTGAAATCAGCTACTGTTCAGTTGGAAAAAGCGAAGCGCGATTACGAAAAGTTTGTTGCCCTTCAAGCAGCCAGCAACATTTCTGCGACAGAAGTAGAAAGTGCTCATGTACAAATGATGCAATGGAGTTACAACGTACAGTCTATCGAACAGCAAATAAAAGAAAGCACGGTCTGTGCACCTTTTCAGGGAATGATCATTGAGAAAGCCGTAGATGTGGGCGGCTATCTGCAAGTTGGTACACCGGTGGCAACGCTCGTGAATGTACAAAAACTAAAGGCGTTGGTTTGGTTGAATGAAGGATCTGTGAGCAATGTTCGCATCAACGATGACGTGCGCATTCAATTAGATGCCATGCCCAATGTGCCGATTCACGGTAAGATAAAATTTATCAACCCGAAAGCGAGTGATGCGGGGAAATTTCAAGTAATGATTGAGTTTGATAACACGATGCACGCCCGTGCGGGCATGTCGTTACGAGCATTTTTTAATGATCAGAAAACAAGCGATGTGTTGATGATTCCGAAAACGGCTTTGGTATTGAACAGCGAAATCCCAGCCGTATTTGTCATTGAAAACAACAAGGCAAGACTGCAACCCATCGCACTTGGAAACTCACGCTTGGATCAGATAGAAGTTATAAAAGGTCTGAGTGTTAACACGACAATCGTTTCGAAAGGAGTGGAAAATGTGATTGAAGGGCAGATAGTAAACATTGCGAACTCAAAACATTAAAATTTTATGTCCATTGTAGAGATATCCATCAAGCGACCACTTTTAATAGTTGTTGTCTTTGTCATTTTAGGTTTGGGTGGTTTGGTAGCGTATCAAAAATTGAACTACGAGCTACTTCCAAAATTTAACATCGCCTACGTAAGCATCAGCACCTTTTATCCCGGTGCATCTCCTTCGGAGATAGAACAATCCATTACGAAACCCATTGAAGAAGCCATTGCCAGTGTAGAAAAAGTAAAGCGCATCACCAGTAGCAGCAACCCCAATTTTTCGCTCATCAACATTGAATTTATTTACGGAGCCAAGGTAGAAGAAGCCTTTCAGGATGTGCAACGCAAAGTAAATGAAGTGTTGGATAAACTTCCTTCCCAAGCGAAAAAACCCATCGTGAGCAAATTCAATGTGAACGAGGTGCCTGTAATTAAAGCGGCTGCGACAGCCAAAATGGGCAATGACCAATTATCGGTTTTGCTGAAAGATCAAATCAAACCACAACTCGCCCAACTCAAGGGCATGGGCAAAATTGAATTTATCGGATTAGAAGAAGATGAGTACATCGTACAGATCGATCCGCAGAAGATTAAGCAATTTCAAATTACTGTTTCAGAAGTTGTTCAGGCAATCGAGCAATCCGAGTTTAATGTGCCGGCAGGAAACCTGACTGCACTTGGTTATCAACAAGGCATTCGCGTAACGGGCAAAGTAACTGACATTGATGAGTTGAAACGAACACTCATCGTAAATCGCGAATCCAGTGAAGTTCGATTGAGCGATGTAGCAGAAATCAATCGCTATGCAAAGAAAAAAGAAACCACCAGCCGACTGGATGGCAAAAGCATCATTGGTCTTATTCTCTTTAAGCAAAACAATGCCAATGCAGTTGAAATGAGTTCGCTCATTCAAAGCAAGTTAAAAGAACTGGAGCAGACGTATCAAAACGAAAACTTAACTTTTACTATTGCTCAAGACGGCTCCGTGTTTACAACCGCATCGGCAACGGCTGTAAAGGTAGATTTACTATTGGCCATTGCGCTGGTTGCTTTGGTGATGCTGGTGTTTTTGCACAGCCTCCGAAGTTCTATGATCGTGCTCGTATCATTGCCGGCATCGCTTTTGAGCACACTCATCTTCATGTATTTTCTTGGCTACACATTTAATCTGATGACACTCCTAGCAATGAGTTTGGTGGTGGGCATTCTGGTGGACGACTCTATTGTGGTGTTAGAAAATATCTACCGCCATTTGGAAATGGGGAAAGATAAAATCAAAGCTACGATTGACGGACGAGAAGAAATTGGCTTTACGGCTTTTGCGATCACGTTGGTAGATGTGGTGGTTTTTTTACCATTGGCATTTACAGGCGGATTGGTGGGTGACATTGTAAGTGAGTTTGCGATGGTGATTGTAATCAGCACACTCTTTAGTTTGATTGTCTGCTTCACCATCACACCGATGTTGGCCAGCCGCTTTGGTAGACTCGAACACTTGTCGGCTGCTACGTGGGCAGGAAGATTTGGATTGTGGTTTGAAAAATATTTTAAACTGCTGGAAGAGCAATATGGCAAGCTGTTGCTTTGGTCGCTGCAAAACAAAGTGAAAGTGCTGGCCATTGCATTCGGGTTGTTTATTGGCTCGCTTTTGTTACCCGCACTTGGCTATGTAGGCAGTGAGTTTGCGCCTCGCATTGATAGAGGAGAAATGGCGGTGACGGTTCAATTACCCACAGGCACCACGCTGCTAACAACGGAAGCTTTCAGCAAGCAAGTAGAAAGCAAACTAGTGAAACAGTTTCCGGAAATCAACCGCATCATGGCCAACCATGGAGTGTCCGCAGAAGCGTGGGGTGCTCCGGAAGAAAGGAACTTCGAATTCAACATCAACTTCAAAGGCAAAGATCATCGCACGAAATCCATACAACAGTTGGGAAGAGAAATTCAGCGCACCATTCTTTCCTATCCCGGCACCAAAGTGAAAGTAGCGATGATTGGTTTGTTTGGTACAGCCGATGAAGCCCCTGTTCAACTTCTGGTGAGTGGCGCTAACAGAGATATGGTTGCTCATGTAGCATCCGAACTTGCTAGCACTATGCGCTCTATTGCGGGCACCTACGACATTCGCATCAGTGGCACCTCGCGCAAATACGATGTACAAATTATTCCCGACAAGGATAAAATGGCGCGACTGGGTGTAAACGCCACAGACCTTGGCACGGCCGTTCGCATTGCGATGGTGGGATATGATGAATTAAAAAAAGAAGAAGGTACAACTACTGTTCCCATTCGCATCACACTCAACCCCGCAGCTAAGCAAGACATTCAAACGTTATCTGAATTAGAAATTCCAAGTGCATCCGGCCAATTGATTGAATTAAGCCAAGTGGCGCGCATCGAACCCATCAGCACACCGGCCATGCTCGAGCGTACGAATAAAAACGGATCCGTTACCATTTTTTCCGGAGTTGCCGGAAGGCCCGTTGGCGATGTTGGTGAAGATATCAAAGCAGCGATTGCACAATTGAAAAATGTAGAAGGTGTGTCGTTCAATTTTCAAGGTGACCTGGCCAATCAGGATGACAGCTTTGGTCCATTGGGCTTGGCGTTTGGAGCAGCCATTTTACTGATGTACTTCATCATGGTGGCATTGTACAACTCGTGGATTGATCCGTTCGTTGTGTTGTTCTCCATTCCGCTCGCGATCATCGGGGCATTGCTTGCCTTGGCGCTGACAGGCGAAAGCATCAACATCTTCTCCATTTTCGGAATGATCATGATGACGGGCCTCGTAGCCAAGAATGGAATTCTGTTGGTGGATCGTATCAATCAAAATCTACAATCGGGCGAAACATTGGTGCATGCCATTGAAGAAAGTGGCAAGACACGATTGCGTCCGATTATGATGACTACCATTGCGATGGTATTGGGCATGTTGCCAATTGCCTTAGGCAAAGGGAATGGAGCAGAAGTAAAAAATGGTTTGGCGTGGGCGATCATGGGAGGTCTTACCAGCAGCATGTTTCTCACACTGATTGTGGTGCCGGTTGTATTTGCAGTCATTCAAAAAATTGCGATCAAGTTGAGTCAGTTCAACTGGGCGTTGGCGAAACAATCTACTATTGTACTTTTACTTGTCGGCAGTCTTGCTTTCTGCGAATCAGCGCAAGCGCAAGACACCTTACAACTTTCTGTGAAAAGTGCGGTGGCGTTGGGTATGGAAAACAATGCAGCGGTGCGTATTGCAAAACTGGAAACGATCAAGCAACAGGCGGTTCAGCGCGAAGCATTTAGTTTTCGCTTGCCACAAGTAAATGCATTCGGAAACTACATTCAGAACACACAAATTCCCGTGGTGTTTTTTCCTTCGCTATCAGCGGATCCAACAACTGGTGAGTTGGTGTTTGGTCCGGTGCAACCCATCAAGGCGGGCAGTAATCATGCCATTATTGCTGGCGTCAACGCATCGTTTGATATTTTGAATTTGCAAACAGCGGCCGCCAGTAAGCAAGCTTCCATTGGCAGAGAAGTGGCGCAGCACAAACAAAAAGCCTCCGAACAACAGGTGGCGTATGAAATCAAGAAAACGTACAACGATATTTTGTTTATTCAATCGCAGCGAATGGCCATCTACGAATCTATGAGAAGGTATGAAGTAGCGCTTGCCATGCAACGCGATTTGCTTAAGAATGGATTAGCGATACCGACCGACACTCTTCGCGTTTTCACCGATAGGGAAGTACAGGAGTTAGATTTAATACAACTGCGCTATGCGGAAGAAAACTTATTAAATCTTCTTCGCTATCAATTGGGTTTAAAAGCTCAAACGACAATTAAGTTGACAGATGAAGTTTTCTCCACCGAAACCATTGTGAAAAAAGAAACTCCCGATTTTGTAAAGCGTGCAGACTTGGATGTTCATCAAACACAAATTGCATGGGCGAAGCAGAGCGTGCGCACGGCAAATGCTTCCAGTTTACCAACCCTCTCACTAACTGGAAACTGGCAGTTGCAAGGTCAGGATGATCGATTGAATTTTAGCGCTTGGCAATTTCCGCAAAGTTCATTTGTAGGTGTAAGCTTGGCCATTCCGCTGTTCAATGGATTTCGAAGAGAAGCAAGAACACAACAAGCCAACATCGATGTTCAGCAAAGCACCATTCAATATCAGGATGCCATGCATCGTGCGGTGTTAGAATATGAACAACAATGGAACAAATACTACGAACTGCAAAAGAAATGGGAAGTGCAGAAAAGAGTGAGAGAATCAGCACAGCGAACAGTGGATTCGCAAACCGATCGATTCAAAAAGGGATTGATTAAATGGTTGGAGGTTAAAGATGTCGAGTTGGTATTGACACAAGCTCAGCTAGGCATGGCACAGATACAAATGCAAATCAATAGCACATTGATTGAATTGGAAAGAATTAATCCTACGAATTGAGAATAGTTAATAGCAAAATCGGAGAAGCGAAATAAATTTTGTTTTTGTTGCTTCGGTTTTTCAAGACGATAATTTTACAATCTTTGCGAAACGACTTAGATCAACCAACAGGTAAATGAAAGAAGATTCCTATTCGCTGCGCATCTGGATGCGGTATTTTGGCTCTCCGCTGTTTGGATTTTTTCTTTACATAATTGCATTCTTTTTGGTGTCGGATGAGAGCTTTGATGAATACTATAAAAACTATGGCGGATGGGCTTATCTCTATGACATTCTTATTGCCATTGCCTGGTCAGCCATCAATTTAGAGATCAATTTTATTATCAGCGATTGGTTGGAAAAAATACTTCCCTGGGCAACGAAACCTTTTTTGCGATTTCTCACGCAAAGCAGTCTGCAACTCGTGCTCACCGTCTTGGTATTGTTCGGATGTTTGACATCGTATATCTATGTGTTTCGTTTGGAGCAATGGACCGAGCATGATCTCACCATTATCTTTATGCCAACCGCTATCATTGCGGTATTGGTCAGTCTTTTGGTGATGGGTGTAAACATTGGAGTTTTGTTCTTTCAACGTTGGCAAACATCTCAACTGGAAGCCGAGCGATTGAAGCAGGCTAATCTGGAAAGCCAGATTCAAATTTTAACACAGCAGCTCGACCCTCATTTTCTTTTTAACAACTTCAATACGCTTTCTGCATTGATTGAGGAAAATCCCACAAAAGCCAATCAATTTTTATGGAAGTTAAGCGATGTCTATCGCTACGTTTTATCGAACCGTGAACAAAAGATTGTACCGTTGAAAGAAGAGATGCAAATGATTGAAGCGTATGTGCATTTGCTCAAAGAACGATTTGGTGAACAACTGTCTGTTCACAATACGATTTCAACGGAATCTCAAGATCTATTCATACCGGTTTTGGCATTGCAAAATTTAGTTGAAAATGCGGTGAAGCATAACATCATCAATGCGCAGCACCCGTTGACAATTTCGATTTACACAGACAATGATTGGCTCGTACTTGAAAACCCGTTTCAGCCCAAGTTGCATACGGAGCACAGCAGCAAACTCGGATTAAAAAATATTCAAGACCGGTATAAGCTGCTCAGTAAAAAAACAATCGACATTGAGCAATCACCTGAAATATTTCGTGTTCGATTGCCCTTGTTGAATTTGACATAGAAAGCTATTTCAGAAAATGACCTCTTTATTTTGTAAACAAAAATAAAACCAGCGAAATGAATCTTGTTTTATTGGAAGACGAACAACCTGCCCTTCGGCACCTAAAGCGAATGATAGAAGAAGTAGCACCACAAACACGCATTGTTGCTGAATTTGATTCGGTAGAAAGTGCGACCGCGTGGTTTCAGTCCAACATAGAATACGATCTCGTCATCAGCGACATCCAATTGTCGGATGGACTTAGTTTAGCTGTTTTCAAATCAATTAAAATGGTGAAGCCTATTGTTTTCACTACAGCTTTTGATCACTATGCCATCGAAGCATTTAAAGTAAATGGAATCGATTATTTGTTGAAGCCCATAAAAGCCGAAGATCTGCGTGCGGCTTTTGATAAATACAAAACCTTTTACAAAGCAGCGTCATCATCTAGCGTAGATATTGAGCGACTGCTCATGCAAATCGCTGGTCAGGAGAAAATTTACAAAACCCGACTGTTGGTGCATTTTCGCGATGAGTTGAAAAGTATTCCGGTAGACACCATCGCATTTATTCACAGCGAAAATCGTACATCGCATCTTTATACGAAGACTGGTGAGATGCTCATTTTGGATCAGAACATGGAAGAGTTGGAGAGCCAACTCAATCCACAGCATTTCTTTCGGGCCAATCGTCAATTCATCATTTCGTTTAATTCGATCAAGAGCAGTCATGCCCACTTTAATGGAAAAATCAAAATCATATTGACACTGCCCACCAAAGAGGAGGTGATTGTTAGTCGCGAGAAATCTGCTGATTTTAAAGCGTGGTTGGCACACTAACCCATACGCATCTTTCCCGGCTATCTGTTTGCCCATGGCTCTACTGTTAAGAGCCGTTTTTCTTTTTAAACAAAATTCTTAAAATAGCGCAATTGAGAATGATTATCTAGTTATGTTTAATATCACGCTTCGATTTTTCTCCGATTTATTCAACAGAACAGAGACATCTTCTCCCAATATTCACCCCATTGATAAAAACTATCTAGCCATTGGTGGATATGATCTTGTATCCTATTTCGATGGAAAGCCTCTTAAAGGCGACTGTGCCTTCATGGATTTACACTTAGGAATTCGGTATCAGTTTGTTTCATACCAAAATCTGGAAAAGTTTAGAGCCGATCGCGAAAAATACTTACCGCAATGTGCCGGTCATTGTGCTTTAGGAGTTGTTCGCGGCTACAAAGCAAGAATCAATCCTCAGACATTTAAAATTATCGATCATAAACTCTACTTGTTTTTTAATGGAGTGCATCAAAGGAAGCATCTCAATGCACTTGCCCTATGGGAACAAAATGAAGAGGATAATCTGAAAGTGTTACCGACAAAATGGATGCAGCTTAATCGAAGATAATTTTGGTTTTTATATCAACGTCTGGAAACAGGAGACGATACTTGGCTCCCTCTTTCACGCATTGTCTCCTGCCTCAGAGACGATGCTCCTCAAAAAGTCTTTGTCAGCTCGAGATTAGCTGCTGATTTTAAATTGTGATTGGTACGTAGCCAATCCGCTTCGGTCGCGAATTCAATCGCTTCAGTAAGTTTCTATTATCGATTGTTTATGGAGCCGCTCATATTTGCCTAAAAAATATGAAACACCTACTTATCATTCTTTTCTTTTTCGCACTGACATCGCTTACCGCACAGTCCAACCGAATTATTGGCGTTTGGCTTACAGCCGATAAGAGTGCAAAAATTGAAATTGAACAACACGAGAAAAATTTTACTGGCGCCATCATTTACCAGGAGATCAATCGTGATGAACAAGGAAAGCTGTTTGCCGATACACAGAATCGGGATACACCAAAGCATAGCCGACTTTTCACAGCTTGGAAGATAGCCAACCATTACAGGGTCCATCGAATAAAGCAAAAACACGAGTACATAGCTTAACGGAGAAAAACAGATGAGTTTAAAGTATAAAATAATTTATGATGCAATTTGGGGCGAGGAGACTCAAATAACTGATGAGATAGTTGAGTACTATCAGAAAAATCCAAGAGACTTAGATTTGATCCTCGACAAAGAGCATTTCTATGGAAGGTTCATTAAACTTGTTTTTTTTCTGGGTATCGTACTCACAGTTTTAAGCGGAACACTTAAGTTTTATTTTGAAGACTATTGGTCGGAGTTTATCAGTGACGTGATCCTTGATGTTTTCTCCGAAATGGGTATTGCCATGTTTGGAGGAGCGATAACTACTTTCTTACTTGAAAAACTAAATCAAAAGCAATATGAGCGAAATATTTCACTTCGCCAGGAAATCATAGCAAGAATTAATCAATCTCAAAATAACGTAACAGATGACACAATTTAGCAACTCATTTTTTATCAATTCCAAAGTCATACTTATTCTTATAATCAGTAGTTCATCTTTTCATGCAACTGCACAAGAAGAAGCATCAGATAACATAGCTAAAAGATTTTTTATGCCGGCAATAAAATTGGGTTATATATATCATAATTCCGACAACATATCTTCGGGCATGATGAGACAGACATCTTTGGAATATCGAACTAAAAAGAATCTGTTGTTTCGTCTAAGCTATGACGATTTTAGTAGTCGTGTTAACATTACAACTAATTCCAAACAAATCTATCGCGCAAGAATACCAACCTCGGACTTTATCGCAGGTGTAGGGTATCGATTTAAGAAACAAAGGAATAATTTTTTTCTTATTGTCCAATCCGGATTACGTTCTTACGAAAATCCAGTTATCGAAAATCTTAATGGTGGTATTAATATCGACCAACGAAGTGAAACAATCGGAACGATGCGCTATACACTTGTATATGAGTATGAATTGTTTAAATACGTATTTCTAAATTCTGAGGTATTTGCCGGACAATTATATTCAACAAAAGATTTTTGGAGTGATCGATCAAGTTTTGGAGTCACAATCGGAATTTCAGCTACAATATTTTAGAGCGATAGATTTTGTCTTTATGTAACAGAGGGTATTATCAATTCTTCTACGCGACAATCCATGACTAAAAACAGAGATGATGGATATCTCAACGTGGTATCTTTCTTGAGTTTATTCTGTAATTGAATTAAAGGCTACTTCTACAAATTAAATTTCACAAAAAATGAAACTGCAACTTTTATCTTTTTTACTGGTATTTTACACTCTCTCTACGAGCTCAAATGCACAAAGAGTACCAGCGGAATGGGAACCACAACATGCTACAATATTCACTTGGTTTGAAGGCGATTTGTCAACAAGATATTCGGTTGACAGTGTACATCTTAAAATGGTGAAAAGCCTAACGGAGGCGAACAATAAACTAATCATAAATGTTAAAAATAACAGTCACAAAAAACACATCATCTCCATTCTTTCTACTAACCAATTACCTGTAGACAATATCATTTTTAGAAAAGCCACCTTCAATTTTCCGTTAGGTAATTATCCAAGGGATTATGGTCCTGAATGGAGGTATGACACACTGAATCAATTGTCAGTAATTGATTTGAATTGGGCATTTTATGGTTATCTGTACGGTGATAGCTTTTTGAAACGTTATTTGAATAATCCACTGAAAAGTTATGATAAACAAATAGCTAACGAACTAGGCATTAAAACATCCGCAACGTCAAAAATTATCAGCGAGGGTGGTGCGAAAGAATTTAATGGTGCGGGTGTATTAATGTTAGTTGAACAAACTGAATTGAAAAGAAACCCGGGTTATTCAAAGGAAACTTTAGATAGCGCATATAAAAAGCTATTTAAATTAGAGAAGATAATCTGGCTTCCGTACCCAACCTACGATGATGAACACATATTCAACGATTTATTAGAAGATGAAAATAGAAACAGGGTAGTGTTAAGAAGTGCATCTGCGAATGGTCATATTGACGAATTCTGTCGCTTCCTTAACTCAAATACAATCTTATTGGCCGAGATTACGGAAGAAGAAGCACTTAAAAGTGATCTTCACAGAATAAACAAAGACAGGTTAGACGCGACTTACAATATTCTTAAGAATGAAACCGATGTAAATGGCAATCCTTATAAAATTATAAGAATACCAGTACCCGATCCACAATTTTATAAAGCAAGCGAAAACCCTAAATTGGTTAATCAACTTACTACTCTCAAGAAGTTGTTCAAGGCCAATACATTGCTCGATGGTTCCGGTTATCCCAAGGTTTCTGATTTAAAATTTTTGCCTGCATTGAGCTATTGCAATTTTACAATCGCAAATGGTGTAGTACTAATTGCCTCTTATTGGGAGGAAGGCTTACCGGAGTCGATCAAAGAGAAAGATAAGCGGGCATATCAGGTAATTCAGCAAGCTTTTCCGGACAGGAAGATAATTGCTATCAATCCTTTAGCAATTAATTTTGGCGGGGGCGGTTTGCATTGCAATACTCGGCACATACCAGAAAAGAAGTTACAGATTAACGAATTAAAAAAGTAACCAAACACATAACTATATGGCCTGGACGTATCTTTTCATTGGTGGTATTCTTGAAATAGTCTGGACTATTGGTCTCAAACAAATGGACAATCATCGTAATCTATGGTGGACTGTCATATTTTATGTGAGCATCATCTCCAGTTTTGGTTTTTTGCAAAAAGCGTTGGAAACCTTACCCATTGGAACTGCTTATTCCATATATACCAGCATAGGTGTGATCGGCACCGCAATCTTTGGGATGGTCTTTTTTAAAGAGCCTTTTAGCCTGCTGAGGATATTTTTTATTCTACTCATCATTGGGGGTGTATTCGGATTGAAAATAACCTCTACTAACTATTAGCATGTATGCGACTTTACTTGCTTGTGATAATACAATATGTTATGCACTACACCTTTGAAACGAAATTGTCTTTTTAGATCTCCTTCACGCATCGTCTCATGCTTCAGAGACGATGCTCTACAAATATTCATTGTCAGTTGTTAAGTAAGAAGCTGAATTTAAAGCGAGATTGGCACATAAGCCAATACAACTTTAATCTTCTCGTCCCTTCGGAGACCAGACTTGACTCCTCCTTTCACACATCGCTCTTGCCTCAGGAACGATGCTCCTCAAAAAGTCTTTGTCAGTCTGAAATTAGCTGCTGATTCTAAAGCGAGGTTGGCACACTAGCATTTATACATTTGTTGTCACACATTTCTAATTGCTTGTCTAAATATCAAAAACAAGACCATGAAGACTTTAAACACCATCTTATTGACAATTATGACCACCATTGCGGCAGCCCAATCAACAAAAACCAAACCAATTATGAACAAAAATATAACCGAGGTAGTTATCTACCAGATCAAAGCTGAGAAGCGCAAAGATTTTTCGGCCATTTTAGAGAAAGTGCGAGCAAATGTGAGCCAGGCACCTGGCTTCGTTAGCTACAAAACGCTTAGTTGGATGAGAGAACCAAATGAATTTATTTCCAGTGAAAATACTTTTATTGACATTGTTGAATGGAAAACGCTAGATGATGCCACCAATGCAATGAAAGCGGCAGAGCAAAATCCAGCATTTGGCGAGTTCTTCTATTCAATTGAAAAGATCACCATGATGGGTCACTTTGATTTCTACAAGTAAAAATTCAATGCTAGATATTTTCCCCGCTTCTTATTCTGACCAAACGGATTCTGTGTTGGTAAAAGCTTCCCGGCAAGGTAACCGGGAAGCATTGGAGCACTTGGTAAGAAGACATCAAATATTTGTCTACAACGTGGCCTGGAAGATGGCTTTCAATCCGCATGACGCGGAGGATTTGGCACAAGATGCGTGGGTGAAGGTAATCACTAACCTAGCTACGTTTAAGGGTGAAAGCGAATTTCGAACGTGGCTCTACCGGATTGTGGTCAACCACTTCCTGAATATGAAAAAGAGGCCAGCTGAAAAGATGATTTCCGATTTTGGCGAGTACTTTGGAGGCTTGGATGCCCTCGCGGACGAAGTATTGCCCGAAGAAGAGCAACTACAAAGAGAGCTTGAAATTGAAGAGGTGAAAGTAAGTTGTACGGCTGGCATGTTACTTTGTTTAGATCGGGAGCAACGAATGATCTATGTTTTAGGTGAAATCTTTGACGTGGATCATAAATTAGGAGCGGAAATCCTGAATATATCTTCAGATAATTACCGACAAAGACTAAGTCGCGCGCGCAAGGATTTGCACCAATGGATGGACAAAAAGTGTGGTCTTGTTAACAAATCCAACCCATGCCGATGCGCTAAAAAGACAAATGCATTTGTCAAGCAAGGTTGGGTGAATAAAGATAATCTACTTTTTAACGTCAATTATTTGCAGCGGATAAATGATATAGCTTCAGCAGAGACCAATACAGGCTTTGTGCAAACAGACAAACTTTACAAGACTCTTTATCAGACCCATCCATTGCAGCAGCCGAGGCAGCCTGATTTGTTTTTAAAAAGTATCCTGAACCACGAGCTGGTTAAATCAATTTTTCGGCTGTAGAAGGTTATGTTGTCTCTTCGATTTGAAGCAATTTGAAAGATTGATTTGATGACTTTCGCTTCAGTCGCGAATTCAATCGCTTCAGTAAGTTTCTATTATCGATTGTTTATGGAGCCGCTCATATTTGCCTAAAAAAATATGAAACACCTACTTATCATTCTTTTCTTTTTCGCACTGACATCGCTTAGCGCACAGTCCAACCGAATTATTGGCGTTTGGCTTACAGCCGATAAGAGTGCAAAAATTGAAATTGTACAACGCGAAAAAAATTTTACAGGCACGATGATTTGGTTGGAAATGGATCGCGATGAACAAGGCAAGCCGCTGACCGATACACAGAATCCGGATCCATCGAAGCGCAGCCGGCTGTTATGTGGCTTGGAAATTATTCCGAATCTTGTTTACAAAGATGGTAAATGGAAAGGAACCATTTACGATCCGGAGAGCGGCAAAACATACAGTAGTGAAATCGTGTTGGTAAACGAAAACACGCTGGAAGTAACAGGCTATATCGGGTTACCCATGTTTGGCCGAACCGAAAAGTGGACGAGGGTAAAACCTCAGGAGTAACTCGATAATACTTCTGGATAAATATTGAAAACGAAGCTTACGCAGGAATGGCTAACTCCCCCATACCCATTCGATCGCACTTCATCAACAAGTCTTGCAGATCAGCACCTTTTCCCCGCATAGGGTCGATGGCTTTTACCAATTTGGTGCGCATGTCAAAGAGTTCATCGCGATCAAATTTTTTAGAGCCTTTCACGAGATCGAGTTGATTCAATGCTTCTTGTTGGTTTTGCTTGGGATTGAACATGCCGTTCAACTCAGAGCATTGGTTGCACACGCCATTTTTGTTTATCAGCGCACAGCGGTTGTCGAAGATGTCCATCATGGTATGGCGCGCATCTTGCAAGAGATGTTTTACCACATCTTGCGATTTGTCGATGATGACGGCAATTTCTTTGACAGAAAAATCATAAATGTCTTTTAATATCAGTGCCACTTGTTTTTCGATGGCCAATGTTTTGCCCATGCACGTAAAGCAGTGGTCGATGTGGTCGCGCATATCAAACGTTCCTTCGGGCGACTCCTGTCCTTTTTTCAGAATGGAGTTACGTATTGTTTCATTGCTCATCACAATGCCTTTGGCTATTTCTTTTGTGTTCACCGTCCAGCGTTTAAATTGACGCAAGTGATCGTATGCGAGGTTGGTGGCAATTTGAAACATCCATGTTTTGAAAGACGATTTCCCTTTGAAGGTTGAGACTTTATCGAAGCCACGAATGAAGGCATCGTGCGCAATGTCTTCAGCATCCTCGCGACTGGCCACCAATCGATACAAATACGATTTGAGCTGCGGTTGAAATTCGGCATATAATTTTTGAAACGCATGAATATCGCCACCCATGGCGAGTTTTAAGGTTTGTTCGTTGGAGTTTTCCATTGGATAAAGTTAAGTGTGTTTCAGTGATTAGACGCACAACTTTAATAAAACGGGCGATTTGTGGAATAAAAACCACCATCACGCATCATCTTATCTCGCAGGGACGATGCTATTTATAGATTGTTAAATGAAGCAAATGTCGAGAGATGGAGGGGATTGTATTGTCTCTGAACCGAAAAACATGGCTTGAGCAAAATTTTTTTTAATTTTAACACTATGTCGGATAAGTTAACGCAGACGAAAACGGACCAAACAAACAGATTGACTCTTCCAAATAAAATCATCAAAATGGTATCTTTCCTCTTTGCAATCAGGACTTGATATACTTTGAGTAGTAATCTTACCGTCTGTGAAGTAATAAGTGGTGTGAGCAGAAAAAGTTCGAATGGAATCAATGTTATGAGCGAAGTAAAATTATTTGAGACTAAAAAAGTAAGAACTCAATGGGATGAGGAAAAAGAATTGTGGTATTTCTCTATCATTGATGTAATTGAAGCACTTACGGGAACGGATAGGCCAAGAAAATACTGGAGCGATTTAAAAGTGAAACTGTCAAGGGAGGGTAGTCAACTGTCCGAAAATATCGGACAGTTGAAGATGGTAGCTGAAGATGGAAAAATGAGACTTACTGATGTGGCTGACACAGAGCAAGTTTTAAGATTAATTCAGTCAATCCCTTCTCCAAAAGCAGAACCTTTTAAGCAATGGTTAGCAAAGGTAGGTTACGAGCGAATTGAAGAAACCGAAGACCCAGAATTGAGCTTCGACCGAGCCATGGAAACATACTTGGCAAAGGGTTACACTAAAGCTTGGATAAACCAACGCTTAAAAAGTATCGAGGTCAGAAAGGAATTAACCGATGAATGGGAAAAACGTGGAGTGCAAAAAGGCATGGACTTCGCCATACTTACGGATATAATTACCAAGACTTGGAGCGGCAAATCCGTAAAGCAATACAAAAAATATAAGGACCTGAAAAAGGAGAATCTCCGCGACTACATGACCAACTTAGAATTAGTTTTGAATATGCTGGCCGAGGCGACTACTTCAGAGATATCAAAAAAGAAAAAGCCAACGACATTAGATGAAAGTAAAGTAATTGCCAAACAAGGTGGAGCTGTTGCCGGAAATGCACGAAAAGAAATTGAAGTGAGAACAGGAGATAAGGTGGTGAGTAGGCTAAATGCCAAGCAAATCATTGAAGGCAAACCGAAAAAAAAGCTGAAATAAAATCTGAGCGTCTTCAAAAAAGGAAGTGAAAAACCACACTCTTTAAGAGCGTGGTTTTTCAAATTTTTTCAGTTTACTTCTTCACCACTGCAGGTGTTAACTTGGTTGGTCTCTTTTCGGGTGAGCACATGTTGTTATCAGCGGGGCGCTCGCCAAAATACAATTTCCCGTCTTTATCCAGCGAAAGCAAATCATAATCGCCCGGGCAGTCGGCAACGGATTGCCATGCTGAGCAGCCTGTAATCGAAATATCTTTTTCTACATCTTTTGTCAAGTTGCAAGCAGCAAAGCCAAAAGCTTGAATCAAATTAGCATCAGCTGTTTTAAGCGTTACCCATTTTTTGTCTTCATAGAATACAGCATTGTAAGTGTTATCCACAGCTTTGGATTTGTCCAACACTTTGTAAGTGCCTTCGGTTCGAAAAGTAAAGACTTGCATTTTCAGTTCCGGATCGAGCCCCAGCGTGAAGAGCAATGTCCATTTGCCTTTGTCAAAAGTGAATACGCGCTTGCCCCACGCTTTGCCATAATTGTAAGGCGCTGGGTCGGCATAGGTGCCGGATAATTTTTCCAACGCAGCTTTGCTGTCGGTGGTTTTGGTGAAACTGAATGCGAGGGCAATGGCTACCATCAGCCCTACTGCTAAAAAAAGTTTTTTCATATTGTTTTGGTTTGTTTGTCATTCAGACGAACGAGCCAACCAAAACGGGCGGGATTTCAGAAAGTAGTTAAGAAGAAGTAATTTTTAGCCGTGAGCGAGCCGCTGACTTTAAAGCGTGGTTGGCTCATTAGCCATTAGAACTTTCTTCGGCTTGATATTTATTGGTGCCTAACCTTAAAATGTGTATTATTATCATTGGGCAAACGACAAATAAATTAAGTAAAAACGATATCAATTTATGAATAAGAAATCTAAACGACTTTTCTTGATAGACGGACTTGGCGCGCTGACCACTGCCGGATTATTGTTTTTTCTCTTGGCAGAATTTGAATATCTATTCGGAATGCCGAAACCGATTATACATGGACTATCTTTAATGGCTATTCTTTTCTCGGCTTACTCTTTCAGCTGCCTCATTATGGTTAAACAGAATTGGAAATTTTTCCTTTCGCTGATAGCTTTTGCCAATATCACCTATTGCCTTTTAACTACTGGGTTAATGCTTTACCACTATTCGCAGTTAACTCAATTGGGGCTAATGTACTTTGTTGGAGAAATTGCTATTATAATTATGCTCGTATATTTTGAGCTTAAAACAATAGTCAAATCATGAGCCGTTTCAGTTTAAGAATAAGGTATCGAGTAATCAAAAATAAATTTTGAACAAATCGTTAATCTGTCTACAAAAGACTGACAGAGTTTCTCTTCCAAGTTTTCAAAACAAGAATTCTCTACTGGGTATGTTTCGAGCGAAAATTACTTGAACTTGATTGCGTACCAATACCACTAAATGGATGATTTTTACATATCTCCCATTGTGCGCAGAGATCAACAGTTGCAGATAGCACTTTCTTGCATACTATGAGACTAGAAAATCAACTTTAAGAATGAGTTGCTTGTATGATTTTTCGCCAGTTATAATTCATCATTCCTTTACTATTGGCAGGCAGTTGGTGTTGAGTTTGTTATTCGGATCATTAATAAAATCTATCATCACTTGGGTAACACAATTGCCAAACACGCCATGCCCCTGCGCATCTAGAACAAACAATTTTGCATTCCGTATTGTCTCCTTGTAAATGAACCCATTTTTTGGGGGAGTAACAGGGTCATATTTGTTTACAAAAATCAATGTCGGTATAGCAGAGGATTTAAGTTTCCTTTCTTCCGCTGATACTACTTTTGTATGCCAATCGCTCGAAGCTTTGTAAAGTGAAGTAAAAAAGCCAAGTTTTACGGGTAAGTTTGGCAAGGCTGAATACAAACTATCAAAGTAAGCTCCTACTCTAGTTTCGTCATACTCCTCGTTTCTGCCGGTAGATAAAAACAGAGAAAGGTTTAAACTATTGACAAAACCAATAAGGAATTGCTGCGAAGTATTTAAGCTGCTAACGTCTCTCTCTTTAATGGCTTTAATGAATGCAGGTACGCTTGTTTTAGAAGTGGGTGCGTACAGCTGGTAGCGTAACATAAACAACGCATCTTGCGGATTTACATAAAACGGATTGCCACCAATTGTCAGCTGAATTGGATTTTTATCAAGCATTTGTAGTCCTTCAAAATAGTCTTTTCGAAGTGTGGGATAATTGCTTTTACAATTCAGATCACCTTCACAAAACGTAAATATTTTTTCAAGTCCATCATTGTAATTTTTGATTCGCAAAGACAAAAAATCGTCTTCTAAAATGGCAGGCGCATCGGCAATAACGGAGCTAATTTTTTTGGGAAATCTATCCATCACTACGCGTGCTAGCCGAGTGCCATATGATTCACCGTATAGTACATATTTCTGGTAGCCTAAGTTTTCCATTAGGAAATTTACATCGGCTGCGTTCTGTGAAGTAATGTAATGTTCCAATTGAATTCCTTGATCGATACATTTCCTCTTGTACACCGCAAGGGTATCTCGTATCAATTGAAACTCCTGATCAATATTGAAATCGCCAGCCAGTATTTTAAAAATACCCACATCTGGGTTGGGCAATGCACTGGAGCGCCCAATCCCTCGCTGGTCAAATACAATTAAATCTCTTTCTTGTCGAAGTAGATTATCCGTCCATCGCTCTACATTCTTTAAGGCCTCAGCACCAGGTCCTCCATTTAGTAGAATGATTGGGGGTTTACTTCTATCCTTGTTGTGTGCTTGTAAAATAGCGTAGGCGATTGATATCTTTTTCCCATTGGGATTGTCGTGGTCTTCGGGAACATCGATATATCCACATGTAATACCTTCTCTTTTTTCGGGTCTTATATGATCGCAAGGCTTTGTTCTCGACTGAACACTTTGGCTAAACGATGGAAGAACTAGGCTTAGATTGAGCAATAATAGAAGGTGCTGTTTCATAGTAATACTTTTTATTGAGTGGCGTCTATCAAGTGAGTGGTAGTCGAATGAACCAGTTCACGAAAGCATTCCAATGTGGAAGTTGAACATGAAATAGAATTATGAAGTAGGAAACGATGTACAAGCCCATCGTGAAGGGAAAAATCCATTTACCCTCTAGGTGCTTTCTTTCTAGATAAATCAACAGCAGCAGAAGCAATAGGACGCAGGCCATCGTCAAATAGTACGAATTTGGAAATGAGATATTTGCGTTACTAATCAGTCGAATCATGGGTGGTTCAATAAAAGCGATCCCTGTAACAACCATCCCTCTTGCATGGAGCTGCGTGTTGGTGAGATTAAAAATAGCAATGACATAACCAGTGGCTAAAATCAATAGATCTTTGAATGGAATGAAAATGGACATTTCCAGGTCTTTTTCAGTTGCCGAATGCCGGTGATGGGTTAGAAGAATCACTGAAACGATGAGCAGCGGAAACAAAACATATGAGAATTTCCCGATCGTTTTGTGCAGCGCAAATCGCTTTGCTTTCATCATCATGGGCTGAGCAATCAGAGCGATCATCCACAAGCTAACAACCGCTGCGTGGAAGTGAAAATAAAAATTGAAATTAGCAGAGTCGCTAAAAAAATGGGAGAAATACGATGGCCAAAAACCCAAGAGGGCAAGGAGTAGAATCCCGGCAAAGGCATATCCTGCATTTTTAAATGACGATTTTGTCTTCAATTCCATCTTGCTTACGCGAAAAAATTACGAAGCACGATTTCTAGTGAAGCCTTCAGGATACATAATGAACACCAGCACACTAATCAATACTACGTTATACTCTATTCCGTTTCTTCCCCCGCCCACTACAAACCAACCGTCTTTTAAATGGACTAAGGCAATACCCATCACCAGAATAAAGATGGCCACCATGCAAGATGGTTTGATGTATTTATTCAATATCAACAGTATTGCACAGACTATATGCGAAAGTTTGATAAGCCAGGCAAGTGGCACCCCCAAAGGGGCAAACCCATTTTGGTTTAGAAACAGGTTGCCGAATAAGTTAACATCACCTGTTATAATACTAGGAATACCATGGGTCAAAAGCACGATAGCAATTGTAGCCCGTAAGAGAAATGTGTGGGTTATCATTTAGTCATAATTGAGTTATGTTTTAATCGTTGGATTTAAAAAAAGATTGCCGAAGCACTATTCAGCAATCTTTTTTTAGTCATTGGTTGATTCTAGTTTGATCGTGGATTTTTAACAGGAGCGCTTCCTGATGCTGGTGGATTGAATACTAAATCATTATCAGGTACATCCCAATAATCTAAGTAATTGTAATTGATTGTGGCATTGGTATTGATTGCCCCTGTAGCACTCAGCACAACGGCACCTGATCTGCCACCACTACTTGATACTGGATCAATAACGCCCCAGCGTCTGGCATCGTAAAATGACAAACCTCTGAATGCCAATGCAACTCTTCTCTCAGAACGTAGTTCTTCCACTGCTGCCGTTTGAGAAAGCCCCGAGGCCAACGCAGCTAAACCAGCCCCTTGAAAAGTTCGTACCGTATTGATGATCGAAATCCCTTGATCAATGTTAGACTGCCCACCTAACCGAATGTAAGCTTCTGCTTTCATCAATTCATTTTCTTCATAGGTGCCCGCCAAGAAAGCTTCGCCTTGACCAGCCGTTCTGTTAGCGTAAATAATAGCATTACCACCGAGTGCTGTTCCTCCGCTCACTAACCGATAACGTGTATTGAAAATGGTACCTCTATCCGAATTGCCGAGCCATCTGCCACCCACAACAGGTGTCTCAAAATTTTTAGCAAGGCGGTTGTCGCCTGCTCTAAAATCTTGAATTAAGCGTTCGCTGATTTTGTAAGTAACTGCTGAAGGATCTCCGGCTGCCACTAAGGCTACTGTTCCAATGGTTGAGGACATAAAATCTCCAGTTGCATTGGATCTTCCCGTAAATACATTGGTGGTTGAAAGTATGCCCGCATTGGTAAGGGAGATGATTTCGTTCCATTGAGTCGAGGTCATAGCGCTGACTTTTGTATTCACTAAAATATTACGGGCTTTCATCGTACTGATGTTCCGCTTGAACATGTCAATGGTTGGCGACACACCCCTGCCCACTTGGTTGATGTTTGGTATTATGCGTGAAATAGTCGAGGTATAGTCTGCCACCACAGTAATAGCATTTAAAGCCGCTACCGCTTTATCATAATTAGAATTTGATTCAGCAATGATATCTTCTTTGCTTTTGTAATTCGGATTGGTCTTTCCAGGAACATCTGTAATAACACCGGCATAGTACATAGAACCTATCCTTCCATATGCCCAACCCTTCCACCAAAAAGCCCACGCCCGTAGCGTATTCCTTTTTGATTCTTGGTCTCCTGAAAACGTAATTTTATCTACGTTAACTAAGATTGTATTGCACAGGTTGATTGCATTGTACATATAAGCCCATTCGTACACAACGGGGCTTTGATCAGCAAAACTATTTTGATTTGCAAAACGCAAAAGCCCTACTTGAGTTTTAGGATTCGCTGGGTTCTGCACTTTGGTGCCGTTATCTAACGTAACCTCATCAGGCATTATCAACTGATTGATGTATACATTGGCCGCCTCGCACCCGATCACGTCACCCATACCTTCGTGGTAGGCCAGCACATCGTTCAAAAAGGTTCCTTGAAAGCCTCCGTATTTTAAACCACGAAAACCATCTGCGTAAATCCCTTGGCTTAAGGCTAAAATATTATTTTCAGAATTAACATCTGCAGTGGGTTGGTTTGGATTTCTTACATCAAGCTGGTCTGCGCAAGAAGCAAATAGAATCAGCGCGAAAATGATTAATATCTTGTGTCTCATATTTTCAATAGTTAAAATCCGATGTTCAGTGTGAGTTGATATGATTTGGGATTTGGCAACGTGCTATGATCAACCCCTCTGTCAAAGGCAGAATTGTTGGCACCTGAACTCACTTCCGGGTCAAAGCCTGTATAGTCTGTCAAAGTCCAAAGATTGCGCCCGCCAAGAATCAATTGTAACTTGTTGAACCCTGGAATATTGAAGAGTTTATCAAAATCCAAACCAACAGCTACATTTCTCAACCTCAAGAAAGTTGCTTCTTCATAGAAGTAATCCTTTGTACCGTTAAAGGCGCCAGCTTGGTACACTCCCCTGTAAAAGGCCGTAAATGCACCCGTCTCACCATCAATGGTAATAGGCTTTTCATAATCGCTTGAGATACCATCGCGATACATCCACGATTTGGTCTGATTATAGAGATGGCTTTTGTAAACCCAGTCTAGTTGAATGGACAAGGTCAAGAAATTTTTGTAAGTCAAATCTTGAATAAATGACATGTTGAATTTAGGAAAGGCATTACCAAGACTGTACAACTTGTTAGTGGCATAAGGTTGTTTAGTTGTTCTATCAACCACATAACCATTGCTCGCTACAACCGCATTTGCTTGTTGGGCGGGGGTAAGCCAAGCCACACCATTTTCATCGGTTTGGCCAACGGAGCGAAGCATTACATATCCGTATAACTGTCCTACTGCTTCGCCTGCTCGAAGAACATAGTTAGAACTACCTGCATTGGATAGAACAACAACCTGCCCATTTCCTTTTACTGACGTAATTTCAGAATACTGTCTTCCAAAATTGGTTGTAAAATTCCAATTAAGTTTAGATCCTGAATAGACTGGAGTGCTTAGCGTAAATTGAAAACCATTTGAGGCAAGCGAGAACGCATTGTCCTTTACTGTACCTATGCCTGATGAAGGGGCCGCATCAACATCATAAATAGCATTTTTTGTGCTTCGATTCCAAAGTGTAGCTGACAAGCTAAGGGTTTTAAACCAGTTGCCTTTGCCTAAGTCTAAGTTTACATCTGTACCAAACTCCGTTTCTTCTGAAACTTCAACATCTAAATTTGGATTGCTTTGCCCAGCGGGGTATTCGAAAGAGACACCTGATCCAAATACTCTTGTGTTCAACGTGACATATCGATCAAATGGACGTGGCTGAATCCCTGCTTGCCCCCATGCGCCACGCAGTTTAAACTCCAAAATGGTTTTAGACAAGCCGGAGTTATCCCAAAAACCTAAACCAGACAGACGTAGATAACCATCTGCACGAGGAAAAGTGAATGGCTTTGATCCTGCACCGAATGCGGAGGAATAGTCACTCCTAAAACCGACTGAGAGCCCAACAAAATCATCGTAATCAAAGCGTTGATTGAGTAAATAACCATAGGTAATGAACGGTTGAGTAAAGTCACGGTCAATTCTGAATGTATTTGCTTGAGCTCCTGTATAAGGTTTAAATGTGGGTAGATTTAGACCGTAAGATATGTCGTCTTTAAAGTCATCTCTTCGATAATCAAACAATGCTAACGTGGTTGATCTTAATGGGAAGTTTAACTTAAGGTCTTCTTTAAAATCCACAACACCGTTGATAGACGCAATGAAATTTTGGAAAACATTACGATCTCTGCGATTAACAATTTCACCCCCTGTTGTACTATTAAAGATAGACACAAATGAAGATGGAGAATTGATAATATTGCGCACAGATGATTGGTTATCAATTACAATCTTCTCTTCCGCGTTTCGATAGTTAAGACCATATTTTGCACTTAGCTCAATGTATTTTGGAAACTTGTAAGTAAGTGAAAGATTTTGCAACACATCAACCTTGTTGTATTGACGATCACTAAATTGATAACGGTAGTTTGGATTTCTGCCATTTACACCTGCGGCATCGCCCAATCTGAATCCATAGTTGCCGTCAATATCGCGAGCTTCGTAGTCGGCAAAGGGGCGCGTATTTAATAGATTATAAATCACGCTGCCTCCTCCAAAGCCGGGGGTATTAAAGAAATTGATCGTGTTTTTAGTGTATACCAATTGAGTAATCGACCTCAATTCAAGACCTTTTGCAATTTCAAAACCTAGATTGGCCGTAAAGTTGGTTCTATCATTATATCCATCACCTTTGAAATTGCTTTCTTGCCTATTGTTAGAAACGGCAATACTGAAATCTGATTTATCCCGCCCTCCTGATAGAACGATACTGTTGTTTATTGTTTTTGCAGTAGTCAGGTACCTATTTACTTGATCAATGTAAGGCAGGTTTGCGGCATACGGCTTGTCAAACTTACCGTTAGGATCGAGTGCATTGTAAACTATGTTTCCAGTATAGATACCTGTGTTGGGATTCCATGCAATTACATTACCTGACCCATCCACCAGTTCACCAGCTGTATTGGTGGCAAAATTGTGAAGCCTTGATTGCCTTACGTTTCCTGAATTGATTAATTCGTTAAAAGAAATGCCCGTTGAGATGTCAACATTTACCTTGCCAGCTTTGCCTTTCTTTGTGAAAAGTTGAATGACTCCGTTGGCTCCTTGTGCCCCGTAAATAGTAGCCGCAGCAGCACCTTGCACCACCTCTACCCGTTCAACTGTATTTAAGTCTATTGAATTTAAATCGGTAGCCCCAAGTTGAACACCATCAACCATAATCATGGGTGAAGTAGTTCTGTTAATCGTATTTACACCCCGCAAAAGGATGTTTATCCGCGCACCGGGCGTACCATCTGTACTCGAGATTTGAGCGCCCGCAATTTTACCAACCAGTGCCTGGTCAATAGAAGCTGTGGGTGCTATGGGCAAGTCTTTGGCACCCACCGACTCTACGGCAATGGCAAGTTTTCGCTTTTCAGTAGCAACACCTGTACCCGTAACCACAATTTCTGAAAGCTGCGTAACGTCACTAGCCAATTGAATGTCAATTGTTGACCTACCGTTGACGGGTACCTCTACGGTTTTTAATCCAATAAATGAAACCACTAGCACGGCATCTGAAGGTGCCGAAAGACTATAGATACCGTTGGTATCGGTGACAGTTCCAGTGGTAGTGCCTTTTAGTAAAACGTTCACTCCTGGCAATGGTGAACCGTCTTCCGCAGAGGTAACCTTACCAGACACAATACTCTGTTGTGCCATCAATTTTGGCACGCAAGCAATAAAGAAGCAAATCAGTAAAATTTTCTTCATATTTATTATAGGTTTATGTTTAAACTCCCCTTGCCAAATGCAGGCAAGTGTTACTACAAAGAAGGGAGAGACAGCATTGGAAAGAATGACTTGTCTGGTAGTAATAGTTTAGAAACTAAATAGCCCAATTTGGATCATCTGTGGTCGAAAATCTGAGGGCGTTTTATAAGGATTCAGCAACGCCTTATTCATTATATCACCCATTTTGGATTATTGTTTTGAATATATATTGCTAGACATTTGAATAATCAATGAAATACGGTGTTCGAAAGGTTGGTCATTTTATTGGTGTGCTTATCTTTTTACAATTGAATTGTAAAGCACAACACTTCTCACTACGACAATATTCCTCCGCTGACGGGCTCCCTCTCTCGCAGGTTACCTCCATTGCTGAGGATAGTTTAGGCTATTTGTGGGTGGGCACACTCGGGGCTGGCTTGGCCAGGTTTGACGGACGGGAATTTAAGCACTACAATACATTTGATGGATTGGCAAGTAATAATATCTCTGAAATCATTATTGATAACAAAAAGCAAATGTGGATTTGCCATCCGTACGGAATTAGCAAATATTTTGGAGGAACCTTTAAGAAGATAGCAATTGAACAACAAGTAAAGCTAGGTAAAATAAAAAGTTTGTTTTGTTGGCGTGATACAATGCGCTACACTACGGATGAAGGGAGGTTGGGCAATGTTGTTCATGATGTTATTCAAAAATCAGAGAAACCAAATGATAAAACGGTATTACTAACATGGCACGATAACAATAAAGCCATGCTCGTACTCTCAGATAGTTCTGTGATGTTTCTTCAAAAAAAATCTTATACCGTCTCTTACAAGAGTTTATTTCATACAATCCTTAACGTATTTGAATTAGAAGGCCGCCCTATTGTTCAGTCGGATAAAGGATATTTTGAAATAGATTTTCTTACTAATGCACTAAAGCCCTACACCGTTACATTCAAAAATCAGTTTCTGTTTTACGATTCAATGAGAACAAGCTACTGGACACATTCCAAAAACATCATCTTGCAGGAACACAAGGCTCAGTCCGTTACAAGAACCGATACGATACTAAGTGATGCCCTCGTCAGTCAGATAGTAAAAGATCGTCATGGCACTATTTGGATTGGAACCAATGGAAACGGATTGTATCGCTATGCAAGACAAGATTTTAGTAAACAAAAAACACAAGGAAACGCTGCCAACGTAGTATCTATCTTGCAGGATAGGAATGATGCTACTTGGATAGGACTGCTCAATGGGGGGGTACGTAAATTCTACAATGGAAAGGAAATTCATTATGTAACTAACAAGGCCAAGCCAGACAGGGTGCTCAGTATTAAGCAAAACACAAAAGGGGAAATTTGGGCAGCAACGAATAATGGCATTGCTTTATATGATAGTATTTTAAATACGTTCAAATTATTCTCGTTGGCCGATGGACTTACGGAAGATATTTGGGGTATTGATTTTTCAAAAGAGACAATGTGGGCAGCCACCCCCAACGGCTTGGTAGAATTTAAGGATAAAAAGCTTGTGCAACGTCATTTGGTTTCTAAAGAAAAAATGGAAACCCCGGTGTACGCAATTTACTGTCATTCGCCAAATGAAGCTGTCTATGCCGCAACTGATGAGGGTCTAAACCGGCTGATAAAGGGAAATGTGGAAAGCATTAAAATACCCATGATTGGCAATGCCATAATTCAATCGATTACTTTACATCGCGATGAAACGCTCTTGATTGGAACACAAGGTGCGGGTGTCTGCATATTTGATTTGAAAAGTGGACAGCGTAGAATGATTAATACAAAAAATGGATTGCCTTCTGATTTAATCTATTTTGCGGCTACTGATAAGGAGGGTTTTACATGGATTGGAACCGAAAGAGGGATAAACAAATTACGATTAAACCGAGCAAATGAAATTGAGGAGAATTTCTACTACGGCTCAGATAATGGGCTTTCCGGTATTGAAACAAACCAGAACGCATATTCATTTGGCAAGAAAAAATACTTTGGATTGGTTGATGGGTTGTATCAATTTAATGATGACTCAAATATCCCCACAAAATCTGCTCCATTACACTTCACAGACATTCAAGTATATTACGGGCAGTACCCACTTCCTTCAGGCAATCAAAAGCCACTCTCTTTCGCAAGCAATAGAAATCACCTCACATTTTTCTTTAACAAAGTAGATGGCCTTCTGTCCAATCCTATTCAGTTTCAGTATTACCTCGAAAACTTTGACAAGACTTGGTCGTTGCCATCAACGCAACATCAATCAACTTATGGAAATCTGCCCCCTGGAAACTACGTGTTTAAGGTTAAAACAACAGACATCCATGGTGTATGGAATGACCCTCCCTTAGAATATCCCTTTACTATTCGGGCACCTTTTTACCAAAGTATTTGGTTTGTCCTTTTATTTATTTGCCTTCTATTGGCTCTTACTATACTACTATTGAAATGGCAAATACGCTTAAGGGCGGCTCAAGCTGTAAAGCTTGAACAAATCCGATTCCAGGAAAAAGACTTGCTTCGTAAAGAATTAGGGAGAGACTTTCATGATGAAATGGGTAATCAATTGACGCGAATCATCAACTATGTAAGCATTTTAAAAATGAAGAACGTAGCAGATTCCGCAGGAGATAACAATCAGCTTTATAATAAAGTTGAAACCTCAGCTAAATTACTGTATACGGGCACGCGTGACTTTATTTGGTCAATCGATCCAAACAACGATGATTTATTAAACGTTTTTTTCTACATAAGAGATTTCGCAGACGATTTGTTGAGAGAGAAGGATATTAAACTAACGATAGAAAACAAGGCAAGCACCAGTTTGCGATTAGCGTATGGAACGAGCCGCGAAATTATTCTGATTTTTAAGGAAGGGATTACAAATATTTTTAAACACGCCAATCCAAAAAATGTAAATTTAATTCTCGAGTTGCACGATGCCATTGCTACCATCACTTTACGGGATGATGGAATTGGTTTTGAGCTCAATACGATAAGTTTATCCAATGGATTACGTAATATGAAAAATAGAGCCGGGAAAATAAATAGCAGTTTGGACATCACAAGTCAACCGAATGGCGGAACCATCGTTCAACTGACCATTCCTGCACAAATAAAAAAAATACCATAATATGAATACTTCATTCAAGAAAAGAGTTGTAATTATTGAAGATGATGTAGAAATAAGAAACAGCTATGAATTAATCGTCAATAGCTCACCAAAGTTTTTCGTTCTCAACACATATGACAACTGCGAAGACGCCATTAAGCAGATACACAATGATCGGCCTGATATTGTTTTGATGGATGTAGAACTTTCTGGTATGAGTGGTATTGCTGGGACAAAAGTAATTAAGGATAAAATTCCTCATGCCGAAATCATTATTATTTCAGTTTATGACAACAGTGAAATGGTTTTTGAGGCCTTGCGATCAGGGGCATCGGGTTATATAACCAAAAGCTCTAATTATATTGAGCTTCTTGCTGCACTGGATGAAATAACCAAAGGAGGTGCGCCTATGAGTACTAAAATCGCAAGGTTGGTAATTGACACCTTCCATATCAACCCAAACTCTCCATTATCAAAAAGGGAAACGCAGATATTGCAGTTGATTTCTGAAGGGAAAACATATACACAGATTTCGGAGGAATTATTTATTTCAAAAGACACCGCTAAATCGCATATTCGAAATATCTATTCAAAACTTCAAGTCAATAACAAATCGGAGGCCTTGGCCAAAGCAACTAGTGATAAATTGATTTAGATAAGTATTGGAAGAAACCGCTTTTTGGATGATACCTGAAATGGTGCCCGATACAAGTTGCATTATTCCTATTCCAAGTACAATCGAAATTAGGACAGTTATATATTCGAAGGAATCATGGAAGTCATAGCATTTCTACTTTGATAAAGATTTAGTTCAGAGGATTTTAAACTCGCGTCAACCGTATGTCAATTTCCCTGTCTACATATTTCCACTCCTCCGTTTCTCGAAGTTTGCCTACTAAATCTTCGAAAGCAGTGGCGTGCTCTGGAGCGTACTCAAACCAGGTAAGAAAATCAAAAGGTTCACCAATGTCACGACAATGATAAAGCTTGCGGGCAATGGCAGGAAGATATTGCAAGCCGATGGCAGTGTGATGCGGTTGTTCCTCGAAAATGGCTCGTCTTTCGTCTTGCGCTAAATTCCACCACGCTGCACTTTTGCGAATTGGTATGAGCGCAGCACACGTTGCCTCCGGCCGACCTAAGCCTTCTTGCACCGTAACGAGTTTTTCTTTTTCGACTTTTTGCGCATAGCGAACATTGCTACTAAAGCCACTGAGCATCCAGGAGCCTGAATATGTCTGGGATATTTTTTCAATAACCTGCAAGTGAGTAACAATAGCCAGCGATTCTCCGGTAATCGCTTTCAACTCATGTACACGCCATGTTCCGGTAGACCCGCCAATAAATTGTATCATCGTTTGAGTTTAGTATACCGTTGAAAGGTAGTTATAGCTCAGACCGATTTCAGTCGGGTTGAAGACAAGTAAAGTGATTACTTTCTTATAAAGTTGAAGGACGGGCGGGTAACCACAAGGGACCAACTGCAAGCAATAAAACCAGAATATTGATAAGCGCATTGGATGGATTCCCAGAAGCTATAGAACCTGCACTTGTCTAAGAAGAACCAGCTTAAAATTCCGATGAGTACGGATTTACGAACGGCTTCCGGAGCATGATCATACACCCAAATAGACAAGAACCAGATCATGACGCCCCATCCCAACAGAAATCCACCTGTGAGTGCAGAAAGAAAACGCGTGTCAGGTGATTGATAAGTAGTGATGCCATCGATCGGCCAACTGAGTAAATCAAGTGTGAAGCGAGCTGGCTCCATAGTGGTAGTCATGGTGCCTAAGAAAAATATTGGCCCAAATGAGCCCACCACTACAGCCGTAATCTTTAGCCAGAATTTGTGGAATTGGTGTGTCCTTATTTTCATATCAATTTTTCAGGCTGTTCTTTCCCACCAGTAGTTCTTGAATCGTATTTACCCGATAACTAAGAACAAACAAATACGTAGAAAACAGAATCATTCCTACCACCAGCGCACTCAAAGCAATTGCAATTCCTAAGAATGAAAAATTACTTCTCCAAGCAATCCAAATAGCTGAAAGAAAAAGGTAGAGTGAAAAATCCAAGTTGAATTGCCCTGACCAATTCATGGATAAAATAGACGAAGTGAAGACCGGGAAAATATCCCATCCGTGATGGCTAATGACAATAATGGTATAGGCCCCAATGGATAGAAATGAAATTGCTACCAATAATCGAAATGCAGTCATAAGTTGCGGTATGTATTATTGTCCTCAAACATCGATCGAATAATCGTTTGTTTTTAGACGCTACCGTACAACCAGCAGACGAATTAATAAGTCGCTTCGGCTTTTTTCATTTCTTCTACCATGGTGCCCAACTCAGCAAAATAATTTAAGAGCCACGGATAGGTCAGGTTTCTTTCTGATATCTGTAGATAGAAGTTGTCCATCACAAGCTTGAATAAAAGGCCCGCCAGCTTTTGATTGTCTGCTAAACCTAGTTCAGTTGCCCAAAGGTTCATCAACGCCTGGCTGGCCAGCTCGTTAGATTGTTCGAAGCATTTTTTAAAGGCAGGAGTATCTCGGTGAATTCGTAGTTGTCGATTGAAGAGCAAATCCGTTTTCGCATCAACAAGCACGTTCAATAATTCGGGTACAATTGTTTTACAGGCTCGTTCGAGTTCTGCAACTTGTTTCGCTCGATGCATATGAAAGAAAAGCAACTCTTCCGTGAATACCTCTAAGTCAGAGAAATGGTGGTAAAAAGAAGATTTGCTTTTGTTCACGTGGCGTGCAATGACTTCTACTTTCAATCCTTTAGGGCCGTGTTCAGCAAACAAGTGATAACCGGCCTCAACCCACGGAAGTTTAATTGCATCGTTCATGCTTCATTTTCCTTGCGAAGGCAAGTTATGAAAATTACACGAACGTACTGTTAGCTTCGCTGATGTTCAGTCATAGGCACCGCTTTCACTTAGTTTATTTGAGTAATACACATCTTGCTCAAACATATAATAGTAAATTCGTTTATTAAATTTTCAAAATTTAAATAATGTCCTATCAACTGTTTTTATACTCGATACCCTAGTTTGCTAAACCATGATTTGCACAGGAACTTCATTTTCAATTCGAATCATTTCATATATGTTAACATTTGCGTTCAGAACCTCAAAACTTACAGCGACAGAATATTGCACTACCTCGTCAAAGTCTTTATTCCAGCCATTGTGGCCGACAACAGCTATACTTAATTCCTGTGGTAATGCATATGCAGGTACGATACACCAAGATTTCTGAAGCGTGCTATCTTGCCTTCTTAATCCTTTAATCTGACTCCACTCCCTATTTTCACGAATAACCCATTTGATAGATGACTGATCATCTACTTCGTCAGAGTCTTCATTTATATTTTTAAGAATGCGCGCGCAGAATTGATCGTGTGTTTCATTATAATTTGAAGAATGCCAGTCTAACCACGTTGAGAGGTATGAGTTAGTCCTTCGTCTAGTTCTTCTAGGCTCAGCCATAAATGCCAACGTCACCTCTATAAGTACATTATAGTCTTCGGCAGGGCCACGCATTTGCTCAGGAATTTTCACCAAGTATACATTAGCCTTTTTTGCTGCGACAGAACCTGAATTTACCAGCGTAACTCGTTTCTCTGAGTTTTCTAGTGCCCGTTGGAGATTTGGGACACCATAACCAAAACTCTTTATCGCTTCGAGTGAAGGGTTAAAGAATGCCGCTTCTGGCAATCTTGCCGATTGCACTAGCAGTGCACGATAGAGGTTCACTGGTTCACTCGGAAAGGCATTTTGCAACTGAGCCAGTACATGTGCAACCTTGGGTGCAGAGAATGATGTACCAACCACATCTTTTCCGATTGCATGTCCTCCATTCAGAGTTGAACGTACTGTTTGAATTGTTGTAGCTGCCTCAAGAGAAAGATTAGGATCATTATTTTTCTCCCTAACCCAGTCACCACCATACTCCACCAAATCCGGCTTAATCATTCCCCATAATCCTAAGCCGGCTCTTGAAAATGAGGACGGCTGATCTCGTTCACCAAAAGATTTTTTGTCCATATCCTCGTAGCCATCATTGCAAATCGAACCAACAGTGATTGCAAAAGAGCTTTGTGCTGGGTTGGCAAGTCTACTACTGTTTTCATACAGATACTCAGGATAAGAAGTTCCGCCAAGGATATGCTCTTTAATACCAAGATTAGTTGGATTACCAGAAATAGTGAATAGGTTTCCGGACGATATGACAAAGATCACTCCCTTCTCGTACATCAATTTGCCTCGTCCTAAAAAAAGTTGACAGTTTTTAATTATTAATTCTACCTCAAGTTTACACTTAAAGTTTAATCCTGCAAACCGTTTACATTTGTTGAACCAGGTGAAGCGGACGTGG
>JAJTHV010000374.1 GCA_021300095.1 Flammeovirgaceae bacterium
ATCCAATAGCGTGCCTACAATCGCTCGCACCATGCCACGTAAAAATCGATTCGCAGTGATATTAAAAACCAATAAATCGCCCGAATGGTGCCAGTTAGCTTTTTTAATGTCGCAAATAAAGTGATTTACATCTGTCTTTACTTTACTGAAGCACTCAAAATCTTTTTCACCCACCAGTAACGCAGCAGCCTTGTTCATAGTTGCTATGTTCACCGGCTTAAAGAAGTAGTAGGCCTGCCCGATCAGCAGTGGATTTTTGATCGGTGTGATTTTGTATTCGTATGATCGCTCGATGGCATCGTAGCGTGCGTGTGCTTGATCGGATACTTTATGAATAGAGCGAATGGCAATATCCTGCGGAAGAATGGAATTGAGTTTGATCAGCCAAGTTCGCTCATCCAGTTCCTGATCAATATCCACATGGAAATATTGTTGAGCACAATGCACACCGGCATCCGTTCTTCCGCTTCCAACAATTTCTAATTTGGTTCTGAACACTTTGGAAAGACAGCCTTCTACTACTTCCTGAACGCCCACTGCATTTTTTTGATTCTGCCAGCCGTGGTAGTTTTTTCCGTTGTATGAAATTTCGAAGAAGTAGCGCATTTATAAACAATTGGCAATGGACAATATGCAGTTGACAACACGTAGCAAGTAGGTGCTTTAAAATTTATATCAATTCATAAACAATAGCGGCCCCTTGCCCCACGCCAATGCACATCGTAGCAATGCCATAGCGTACTTTTCTTTTTTGCATTTCGTGGATGAGTGTGGCGCTGATACGCACACCGCTGCATCCAAGTGGATGACCGATCGCGATAGCACCTCCATTTACATTTACAATTGCAGGATCCACTTCAAGATCGTGCATGCAGGCGAGTGATTGAGACGCAAACGCTTCATTTAGTTCGAGCAATCCAATATCGTTCATGCGAAGGCCTGCCCGTTGCAAGGCTTTTTTTACGGCCGGCACCGGACCTACTCCCATAAATGCAGGATCGACTCCGGCAATGGCAACCGAAACTACTCTGGCCAGTGGTGTAAGATTAAGTTGTTTGGTCTTGGTTTCACTCATCAGCAGGGCAGCTGCGGCACCATCATTAATGCCCGAAGAGTTGCCCGCTGTGACGGAGCCTCCCTCTTTAAAAGCAGGTTTTAATTGCGCTAGTTTTTCCAACGAGGTTTCGCGAGGATATTCATCTTTCGTGAATTCAATTTTCTCTTTGCCTTTGGAAATGGAAACGGCAATTAGTTCTTCTTTGAATCGGCCATTGGCATGGGCGCTTGCATATTTGGTTTGCGAAGCCAGCGCAAAAACGTCTTGCTGCTCGCGCGTGATTTTCCATTTCTCAGCAACATTTTCCGCTGTTTCGCCCATGGAATAGGGATGATATAATTTTGATAGGCGAGAATTCACAAACCGCCAGCCGATGGTGGTATCAAAAATTTCTGCTTTTCGCGAAAAACCTTCTTCGGCCTTACTCATCACAAACGGTGCTCTACTCATACTTTCAACACCACCCGCAACGTATACATCGCCATCTCCATGGTGAATCGCACGACTCGCATCCATGATAGCCTGCAAACCGGAAGCGCACAGGCGATTGACGGTTACACCTCCGGTGGAGGTTGGTAGTCCGGCCAACAACAGGGCCATGCGAGCTACATTGCGATTATCTTCACCCGCTTGATTGGCAGCTCCAAAGACAACATCTTCAATCAATGATGCTTTCACCTGTGGGTTACGAACCATCAACTGGCGTATCGTTTCTGCGGCTAAATCATCCGGACGAACCGATGCTAATGTGCCGGCATACTTGCCAATGGGTGTGCGTAGGATGTCAACGATATAGGTGGAATTCATTTTAAATTAATTGTACGAGATTACGAGTTGGCTGTGAATTGATCCCTTGTGCCCTACGGCCATTTTACTACTTTTGCTGCAAGTTAAATGAACCGATAGTATGTGGCAAAGAATTCAGACAGTGTTTCTGGCAATGGTAGTTATCTGCATGGCAGTGGCCTTATTTTTACCAATTGGCGTCTTTAGTGATGCCGCTGGTAATTCGCATCAATTGTATCCCATTCACTACACCGTAGTTTCAAATGGCGTGCGCACCAGCACTTATTTTCCGTATGCCATCACTTCTGTGTTGATGGTTGCTGTTGCCACGTTGGCGGTTATCAGCATTACTAAATTCGAAAACCGTATTACTCAAATCAAGATTGGTACGCTCAATTCGTTGTTATTGGCCGGAGTGATGATTTCGGTAGTTGTTTTTCTGAACCCATTGGCTCGCACCTATCCGGGTGGCAAAAATGGTTTGGTATTGTACATCGCCTTTGCCGCAGTTGCTTTCAACTGGTTGTCGCTTCGGTTTATTCGCAGAGATGAAAAACTGGTGCGCGACTCTGATCGCCTTCGATAAAACTAAATTCATAAATCTAAAATCAAAATTATTTTATGGCTCAAACCAAATTAGGCCCTAATCCGGCCAACACCACTGGCGAACTTCCCGCTATTCACTCTTCTGCACCTGCTTTTGTCCTTACGGCCAACGATATGAAAGATGTGTCTTTGCAGGATTTTGCTGGCAAAAATGTAGTGCTCAATATTTTTCCAAGCATTGATACCGGTGTGTGCGCCACTTCGGTGCGCGAGTTTAACAAACGCGTGGCAGAAAAGGATAACACGGTTGTGCTTTGCATTGCTAAAGATTTACCGTTTGCAATGAAACGTTTTTGCGGAGCTGAAGGCATCGATAGAGCAATTACCCTTTCGGATTTTCGCAGCCGCGGATTTGGGAAGGCGTATGGTGTAGAATTGACTGACAGTGCTTTCGCAGGATTATTTGCCCGTGCGGTGGTGGTGTTAGATCCTACAGGAAAGGTGAAACACACCGAGTTGGTTCCACAAATTGGCGAAGAGCCCAATTACGAAGCAGCGCTCAAAGCGATCTGATCATCTCATTCTAAATTTGGATATCCAAGTTGATACTAGATCAGCGCGTATGAAAATGGTTTGGTTGATAATCGGCATCTTAATAATCAATAGTATTTTATTGATTTTGTGTTTGTATTTTTTTATGACCGATTATCAAGCTGTAATTCCTGGGTGGCATACAGATGTATATTCCCCATCGAAAATGATCATTTTGCCAATTACCCCAGCACTTTCTGTCTTATCGACTCTCTTAATGATCTACTTAGTTAAATATAGAGGACTAAAATTAAATGATTGATTTTAGGTTTTCATAGCCAAATGATTCAGATACAAAATCGCAAAAACCCTTTCATCACAGAAAGGGTTTTTTGTTGCAGGTAATTCGGTATTTTGGATACGTAAACCTATCCAAATGAAATCCTTCTTCATCTCCCTGTTCTTTGTTTTGTCTGTTACTGCTTTTTCACAGACATCGAAAATCGTTTATCTCACAGCCGACCGCGTGTTTGATGGTGTGGATATCCATGAAGGCTGGGCTGTTTTAGTGGAGGGAGATAAAATTGTAGCGGTGGGGCCTCAGGAAAAAGTGAAGGTTCCTGCCGGAGCTACGAAAATAAATTACCCCGGCTCTACACTCATGCCGGGCCTCATCGAA
>JAJTHV010000272.1 GCA_021300095.1 Flammeovirgaceae bacterium
ATACCAGCACGCGCTAATGTAATTTTTGAGATCGAGTTAACAGCAGTAGAATAGATAAAGTAAATGCAATTAAAGACTTTCTTCGCTTTGGGAATAGTAGTCTTGCTCTTATCCTGCAGCGAAGAAAGTATTCCTGAACCTCAGCAGCAGCTAGAGAAAGACATCCAACTCATTGATTCCTACATTGACGAGGAGAATATTGCTGCCGAACTTGATTCGCGAGGTTACCGATACCTAATTAACAATGCTGGATCGTCTTTTAAGCCTGTCCTAGAAGATTCAGTAACAATCACGTATACCACCATCATTTTACGTGGTGACACTATTAATAAAGATGTGACAGCCACATTTCTCTTAAGTAGCCTTATCAAGGGTATCCGATATCAATTGCCCGAAATGGGTGAAGGAGCAGATTTAGTTTTATTTATTCCTTCAGGTTTAGCGTACGGGGCATATCCAGCCGGTCCCATACCGCGAAATGCCAACTTGATCATGAAGTTAAAGTTAAACAAGGTTATTCCGGAGTATGGTAAGCAACTTCTAATCGATATTGCATCAATTGACGACTATTTAAAAGCGAATTCAATCACTGCATCGAAGGATGCATCCGGTTTGCGTTTTACCATCACCCAAGCACCACAAGCCAATGCGATAGCACCTCTCTCTTCGGACTCAGTTGTGATTAATTATACAGGTAAAATTCTTTCAACTGGCGCTGTCTTTTATCAGACAACAACACCCGAAAGCTATCGATTGAACAAAACCGGAACTTTAAAGGTATGGCAAAAAGGATTGGTATTTTTTAAACAAGGTACGAAAGCAACGCTCTACACTCCTTCTGGATTAGCGTATGGTTCGTATGAGAAGTATGGAGTGCCTCCTAATACCAATGTTGTTTTTGAAGTAGAGATGGTCAAGGTAATTAGTAATTGATGCGACTTTGTTTTGCAACCAATAATCAACACAAGATAAAAGAGGTGGGCGCCTTACTGGATAGCTCGTACACTATTCTGAGTTTGTCGGATATTGGTTGTGTCGAAGAATTAGCTGAAGAGCAAAGCACAATTCCCGGCAATTCTTTTCAAAAAGCAAATTATGTTTTTCAAAAGTATGAAGTGCCTTGCTTTGCTGATGATTCGGGACTGGAAGTAGATGCATTGAAGGGTGAGCCCGGTGTAGATTCCGCGCACTATGCTGGTCCGCAGAGGAGCTTTGAAGACAACATGAATTTGTTGCTAAAAAACATGGCGAACCACGCCCACCGGGGAGCACAATTTAAAACAGTCATCACTCTGGTGACTTCCCAAACAACCCAACAGTTTGAAGGTATTTTACGAGGGCAAATTCTTTATGATAAACGAGGCCAGGGTGGTTTTGGCTACGATCCACTTTTCCTTCCTGATGGGTACGATAGAACCTTGGCAGAAATGAGCTTAGAAGAGAAAAATAGGATTAGCCATCGAAGCATAGCCGTAGCCAAGTTGGTAGAATATCTTGCCGGACGGCACTAAATAAAACAGGCGACTCATTCGAGCCGCCTGTTTATTTTTTCGTTGAATTCGATTATGCCTTTACCGGCTTCACTTCGCCATCAGGGCTCTTATCCAAATCAATTACAACCGGAGCTGCGATAAAGATGGATGAGTAGGTACCGATTACAAATCCTACAAATAAGGCGAAGGAGAAACCTCTTAAGACTTCTCCACCAAAGAATAACAAAACCACCACCGTGATTAAGGTTGTTCCGGATGTAATTAATGTACGACTCAACGTATTATTAATCGCATCATTGAATACCGCCTTGCGGTCGTGCGATGCACCGAATCCAAGAAATTCGCGAATACGGTCGAAGATAATTACCGTATCGTTGATTGAATAACCAATGATTGTTAACAACGCAGCGATGAAGACCTGATCAATCTCAAATCCAAATCCAAATAACTTTGCGAAAGCGAATGCAGAAATTACAAACAGCGAGTCGTGTGCCAAGGCAATTACGGCACCCAAGCTGTATTGCCATTTTTTGAATCGAATTAACACATACAAGAAAATCAAAACCAACGCTAGCAAGCTTGCCTCTACCGATGAATTCTTAATGTCATCGGCAATAGTTGCTGTTACCTTCGATGATGATGAGATCGTAAAGTGTGTATCATCAATCAAGGCATCGTTTTCGCTAAACTGCAATCCGGTGAATTTAGTGACACCGGCTACCAACGCATCTTTCACCTTATCGTCTGCTCCGTCTGTTTCATCCTCAATCAGGTAGGAAGTAGTTACTTTTACCACGTTGTTGCCACCGTAGTTTTTCACTTCAGTTCCCGATTTTTCAAAGCTTTCGGCCAATGCATTGCGCATGGAAGTAGCTTCTACTGGCTTTTTGAATGAAACGATGTATGAGCGACCTCCTTTGAAATCCACACCGAAGTTGAGACCTTGAACGGCCACGAGGATCATTCCGGCTACGATGAACGAAGCTGAAAATATATACGCCTTCTTACGGTTTGCAATGAAATTATATTCTTTGCGCTTTTTGATCAACTGCGAAATTGGGGTTTCAAATGAAACCTTCGCGTCATCACCTTTGCGCACCATCCATTCTACCACCAAACGTGAAATGTAAACGGCTGTGAAGAATGAACAGCTGATACCAATGATCAATGTGATGGCGAAACCTTTGATAGGCCCCTGACCTAAAATATACAAAGCGGCTGCTGTAAACAACGTGGTTAAGTTGGAGTCAAAGATGGTCATGAAAGCACGATCAAATCCTAACTTGATGGCATCGCGTAATTTTCTTCCGATCGCCAACTCTTCTTTAATGCGCTCGTAAATCAACACGTTTGCATCTACTGCCATACCCATTGTCAATACGATACCGGCAATTCCAGGCAGTGTAAGAGCTGCATTCAATTGTGCTAATATTCCTAAGATGAAAAACACGTTGAACAACAATGCGATGTTCGCAACCCAACCCCCTTTCGCATAGTAGGCTACCATGAATAACACCACCAATGCTAAACCACAAGCCATGGAAATCAATCCTTGACTTTGTGCTACCTGACCCAACGTTGGACCAACTATAGCTTGTTCTACGATTTTAGTAGGCGCAGGTAATGAACCGGCTTTCAATACACTGGCTAAGTCTTTAGCTTCATCGTTCGTGAATGATCCAGTGATTTGAGAATTACCATTGGGGATTTCACCGTTTACGGTAGGTGCAGTATATACATAGTTATCAAGTACAATCGCGATTCTTCCTTGCGGTTGCTTAGCAGCGGCAGCGGCTGTTACCTTTGCCCACGTTTTTGCACCGGCTGCATTCATGGTCATACTTACCGCAGGACGCGAGAATTGATCTACATCTAAACGTGCATTGTTAATTACTTCACCTGTCAAAAGAGGTTTACCATTTCTTCCAATGTTGACAAAATTCAATTGAATGTCGTCAACACCTTTGGTCACATCCGGATTGGCTTTCACATCCCAGAAGAAACCGATGGTGCGTGGTAACATGGCTCGCACATCAGATCGCTTCAAAATCTTATTGATAGCGGCCGTGTCTTTCAACTGATAGTAAAATGGAATATTCTGGCTAAACAATGCAAACAAAGGAGATGCACTGGCTGCACGCAATGAATCCAAGGCAGAGTTGCCGGTGCTATCTTTTCCAGCTGAACTCAATGCTTTTTCCAGAGCAGACTTAGCCGAGTCAGCAGGTGTAGCTGCAGGAGTAGTAGGTGTAGGTGTTGAAGATTGGTTGGCTGCCCTTAATTCATTTTGCTCCTTTAAAAGCATTTGGTTGATGGCACCCAACGCCTGACCTAATTGAGGATCATTGGTAGGCTCAACAATTTCCCAAAATTCCAAGCGGGCAACACCTTGCAATAACTTACGTACACGTTGGGGGTTATCGGCACCTGGAATCTCAATTTGAATTCTGCCGGTCCCTTGTAAGCGCTGAATATTTGGTTGTGATGTACCAAATTGGTCAATACGCGTTTTTAAGATTGTGAACGAGCGATCAATCGCTTCTTCGATCTCTTTATCTAAGAACTTCATCACATCCGCATCGCTGTCGGTCAACTTTACACGATCTTTATTAGACGAGGAAGTGAAAACGGAAGCGAGTGATTTATCGGGATTTGCTTCTTTGAAGGCTTTAAAAAATAAGGCGCTAAAATTATCGTCATCGGATTTCTGCATTTCTTTTG
>JAJTHV010000021.1 GCA_021300095.1 Flammeovirgaceae bacterium
GTGGCATGGTGCGAGCGATTGTAGGCACGCTATTGGATGTGGGGTCTGAAAAAATTTCAGTTGCCGAGTTTGAAAAAATTCTGGCGGGCAAAGACCGCAAAAAGGCAGGTATGAATGTGCCACCGGAAGGGTTGTATTTAACACGGGTAGTCTACCCCAAAAATATTTTAAAACAGCCTTAGAGCGCTTTCGCGGATCAAGGGCTTCGGTAACTAACATGGAGAAAGAAAAAGTAAGCAGTGGAAATATCATCGACTTTAAAGTTCTAAAGCGAGTCATCGACTTTGTGCGCCCTTACAAAGGTCGATTCTATTTGGTCATTGCGCTCACTTTGCTTTTAGGTATCCTCACACCGATCCGGCCATTCTTAATTCAATACACACTCGATCAAGATGTACAGTATGGTAACTACTGGGGCATGGTGAACATTATGATAATCGTGTTGGTTTTATTATTCGTGCAGGCCATTGTGCAATACGCACATACCTACATCAGCGGCCGCATTGCACAGTTTGTGATTCGCGATATACGGATTAAACTTTACACGCACCTCGTCAACTTACGCCTTCGGTTTTTCGATAAAACACCCATTGGCCGATTAGTGACCCGCACCATTTCAGATGTAGAAACGCTGGCCGATGTCTTCAGTGAAGGATTGGCCGCCATGGCGAGCGATCTCTTACAAATTATCTTCATTCTGGTTTTCATGTTCATCACCGACTGGCGATTGACCTTGGTGAGTTTATCCACCATTCCATTAATGTTACTTGCCACGTACGTATTCAAAGAAAAAATAAAAATTGCCTTCAATGATGTGCGCAATGCCGTCTCCAATCTGAACGCTTTTGTGCAAGAGCACATTACCGGCATGACTATCGTACAGATTTTTGGTAGCGAGAAAAAAGAATTTGAGAAGTTTAAAGAGATTAATGCCGAGCACAAAGCAGCTCACTTGCGCTCAGTCCTTTATTACTCGGTTTATTTTCCGGTGGCAGAGATTATTGCTGCTATGGGAACCGGCTTGCTGGTTTGGTATGGCGCAAAAGGTGTAATCAATCAGGAAGTTTCTCAAATCACACTCGGCAAACTGGTGTCATTCATCATGTACATTCAGCTTTTCTTCCGTCCTATTCGCATGATTGCCGATCGATACAACACCTTGCAAATGGGTATTGTCGGTTCTTCACGCATCATCAACTTATTAGATGATAAAGAGCACGTGGTGGAAAACGGTTCTTATATGCCATCGGTGGTGAAAGGAGCTGTCAAGTTTGATCACGTGTGGTTTGCTTACAACGAAGAAGATTTTGTATTAAAGAATGTATCGTTTGAAATCAAAGAAGGTGAAACCATTGCCCTCGTGGGGGCTACCGGAGCCGGCAAGTCGTCCATCATCAACTTGTTGAACCGATTTTATGAAATCAATGGTGGAAGCATTGAAGTAGATGGTGTAAACATTCGCAACTATGATTTAAAATCACTTCGCAAAAACATTGGCGTGGTATTGCAAGATGTATTCTTGTTCAGCGATACCATTCGCAACAATATCACACTCGGCAACAAAGACGTAACAGACGAGATGATTTTGCACGCTGCGGATTTGGTGGGTGCGCGCAAATTTATTGACCGGCTTCCGGGTGGATTGAATTACAATGTGATGGAGCGTGGAGCCACTTTATCCGTTGGCCAGCGACAATTGCTCTCGTTCATTCGGGCGATGGTGTATGATCCGAAAATCTTAGTTTTAGACGAAGCCACCTCTTCAATTGACACTGAAACGGAAGAGATGATTCAGAATGCTATCTCGAAGATGATGATTAACCGAACTTCAATTGTGATCGCGCATCGTCTTTCCACCATTCAAAAGGCCAACACCATCATCGTATTGGACAAAGGTGAGATCAAAGAATCGGGTAATCACGAAGAGTTATTGCAAAAAGAGGGGTATTATGCTCAACTGCACCAAATGCAGTATAAGGAGGTCGTTTGACCACTGATCGATAATTTTCATCCGATCGAGCTAAAAAAGCTATATTTGCTTGAATGCCCCGATTCAAGTACATCCCCATTGTTCTTTTTTGGCTCTTTTTGGCCGTTTATCCGGCTTTTTCGCAAGTCAAAAAAAGTGTGCGCAGTGCTGGCTACGGCATGCCAAAAGTTTCTAGAGGCAAGGCCATGATTATGTGCCCCATCTTTGAAGAAAGTAAGTATCCATATCAGGGCGTTGGTTTTAAATTAGGCGATCCGTTTGCATTTACGTACAAATTCTACCCAAGTAAACATTGGGCTTTTGCTGTGGATGCGGGTACAGCCGCCAGCGGGCTTTACAACACGTATTATAAGGGAGTTTTCGCGAGTTACTTGCCCGATACCCTTCAAAACAAAGATCAAGGAGTTAAATACCTAACTCACCTTATTAATTCAGATTGGTTTCTGGAATCGAAGTTTTTGTATCAGTGGGATGCCGAAAAGATTTCTAAAGGCCTGCAACTCTATGCGGGGTTAGGCATGCAATGGAGAAATGTCTCCATTCAATATGACTACATCCGTGACATTGATCGTACTGAAAGTCGCTTTGGTCGCTTTAATCAAAACCGTTTTACGTATGGATTGGTAACACTGGTGGGCTTCGAATATTCGTATTTTACGCTGCCAGTTTCGGCCTTTATTGAGGTAGAAATGTTTACCGATGTTTTTGCTGACCCGGGCTACCAGCGCTTTCAGGGTGGTGTAGGCCTTCGCTATATTTTCTAATCTTCCTTATTAGTAAAGTAAGTAGACATAAAAAAAGCGAACAGCATGAGCCGTTCGCTTTCTAATGGTTGTTCTCCTCTTTTATCCTTTTCTCAATACACTGTTCTTTTTGCTATACACAAAATAGATTACCAATCCTAGAAGCAGCCAGCCGAAGGCCATCAATTGCGTTTTATAATCTAAGCCGTAAATGAGTGCCGAACAAATAAGCATACCCATGATTGGAACAAACGGCACAAGCGGTGTTTTAAAAGGTCTTACTGCTTCGGGATTTTTAGAACGCATCACTAAAATGCCTAAGCAAACCAGCACGAATGCAAACAAGGTTCCAAAGCTAGTTAGGTCACCGGCCACACTGCCCGGAACAAACCCTCCAAAGAGCGCTACAAAAACAAACAAAATCCAATTGGCTTTGAATGGTGTGCGGAACTTAGGGTGTAGCTCTGAAAACACTTTGGGCACCAGTCCATCTTTCGACATTGAATAAAATACGCGCGACTGGCCCATTAACATAACCAAGATTACGGAAGAAAAACCTGCTAAAATGGCTACCGTAATTAATGTGGCCAACCAACCATATCCAGGCATGTAATTGTTAATCGCGTAAGCAACGGAAGCTTCCTTACCTGCCACTTTAAACTCTTGCCAATTCGCAAGACCTGTAAGTACATATGAGAAGAGTACAAATAGTATTGTGCAAATGGCCAAAGAACCTAAAAGCCCGATGGGCATATCACGTTTCGGATTTTTTGCCTCTTGAGCTGCGGTAGATACAGCATCAAACCCAATGAAGGCAAAGAATACAATACTGGCTCCACCCAGCACGCCTCCCCAACCATGTTTATTCCAAGCTTCGTGACCTACAAAATCAGCCGGGATCGTAAAGGGAGTATAGTTGGCATCATTGATGAAACCCCAACCCAAAGCGATAAAGACGAGTACAATGGAGACTTTAACGAACACAATCACGGCATTTAAGTTGGCCGACTCTTGCGTGCCCTTAATCAATACCAAAGTAAGTACGATCAGAATAAATATTGCTGGCAAGTTGACAATTCCACCTACTCCCGCTACCGAAGTCTCCCAAGGAGAGTGGCACCATTCGTAAGGTATGGCACCTCCTAATAAACTATTGAGGTATTCGCTCCACGCAATGGAAACTGTAGCCGATGCCAGAGCGTATTCGAGCACTAACGCCCACCCTATTACCCAAGCCATGAACTCACCCATCGTAACATACGCATAGGCATACGCACTACCGGCAATGGGTATCATGGATGCAAACTCTGCATAACACAATCCTGCAAAAGCACAGCCAATGCCTGCTACGATGTAAGAGATAACAACTGCGGGACCGGCCGCATCACCAGCAGCAGCAGCGGTGCGAACAAATAGACCTGCTCCAATAATAGCCCCAATGCCTAAGGCAATCAAGTTGAGTGGGCCGAGTGTTCGTTTCAATCCCTTTTCAGAATCTGCTCCTTCTTGCGCCAAAAGTTGGTTCAGCGGCTTTCGTATAAATAAACTCATGCGGTTTTGGTTAGTAAGTTAATCTCAACCCTAAAAGTATAAATAATAATGAATTTTCAACGGATACTTTTTGGCAGCGGTATGAATGAGGCAGAGAATGTGAAAATGTACAAACTGCTGCTTATTTTTTTACCTTGGCGGGATCGAACTTCACTTTTACGAGTACTTCACTTTCCACGGGCATGTTGTCTTCGGTAGACGCACTCCATTCAGGCCCTTCTTTTACAAGGCGGATGACTTCCTCATCACATCCGCTTCCTAAACTTTTCACCACCTTAAACTCATCGAGGCTGCCATCAACTCGCACCGTAAATCGGATGGCCACCTTACCCTTTACACGTTTAGCCAAAGCCTCTTTAGGAAATTGCAAATTGTTGTCGAGGTAGGCATCGTATGCTTTGAGCCCTCCTTCTGGAACTGCCAGTTTGATGATCGGTGCTTGATCACTGTCATCATTGTTTCGCACCCCGGTTACGACTACCTCGCTCAACTGGGAAACATCCGGAGCTAATGCTACATTCATTTGCTTTTGGGATGCTTCGACTTCTTTGGTTTGCAAACCAATAAATGAAAAGATTAATTTCTGATCGGGGGCTACATTGGGTAGCTGGAAGAAACCATCCATGTTGGTGACGGTGCCCAATTGTGTTCCTTTTACCAACACATTCACACCCGGAAGCGGAGTGCCATCTTCCAGTGAAGTTACCTGACCATTGATAAAATTGACAGCCATCGTGCTGCCATTTCCAAGTGGCGTTGGGCTGGAAAAACGGTAAGCTCGTTTCGCTCTAGATAGGTCTTGTACCTCGACTTTCTGTTCAGACTCGGTTATGGCTTTATCCGCCAGCTTCAAAATAGGAGCTTCATCGGTAGCTGGTTTTGCTGCAGTTACGGGAGCCGATTCTGATTCTGCTGAAGATACTTGTGCGGTTGAGAAGGGTTCAATGACGGGTTTTTCTTCTTTGGCTTTTGCCATTTTAGTGTCCTTCTCAACAGCTACTCCGTTCATTATTTGCTTTATTGGAAGGGTAGGCTTATCAATAGGCCTATTTTCTATTGTATCTTGATTTGTGCTGTTTGAAGAAGAAGGTTCTTCTTTTTTCTCGTCTGCGGCAGTTTCTTTATTTAGAACGAGTTGGGATGAATCTTTTGGAATCAATTGATTGCCAATCCAAAAAATCCCCACTAACAACAACACCGATGCCGCAATACGCAACGGCCACAACCAAGGCTTAGTTGATTGAACGGGAGCCGGAGAAGCTTGTGAAGCGGCAATCACAACTTTCTCTTTCGATGTCAGCTTCGCAGTTAAGTCTTGAACATCGTGTGAAAAATCTTCAGCCGAAATTTGTTCGGCACCTTCGAGCGCATCAGCCAAAAAGGGATCCTGCAAGGCACGCTTTTCAAAAGCATGCATTTCAGCCGGGGTCATTTTGCCCAATCGGTAGCGCTCCAGATCGTTTTGCCAATCAGCCATTTTGTTCCATGCAATTTTTTAAGTTCCTTTTTCCGTTTTGGATATAGCTTTTCACCTGATTCATATCAAAGCCCGTCAACTCGGCCACTTCTTTGTAACATTTCTCCTCCAAAAAGAAATGCCGCACACATTGTTTTTGCTCGTCAATCAAGCCTTCGATACACTTCTCCAATTTACTAAGATTTCCCTCCATTTCGGGCTCCTCCTCCAGATGCAGCAGGAACTGGTTTTCCATAAGCTGAGGAGATATTTCTTCGGTAAACCGACCTTTTCTAGCGCGAAGCTGCATTAAACACTGATTTCGGGCAGTGACATACAGCCAACTTTTAAAATTTTCGACTTCGTGGGTGCGGAGTGTAGTCACCAGTTTCTCAAATAGTTGCATCACACCATCCTTGGCCTCATCGCGGTCTTTCAGGTATTTGAGGCATACCCCATACACCATGGAAGTATAACGCGCATACAATTTACCCGCATGGGCTACATCGCCCGACTCTTTATACAGTCGCAGCAACTCTGCATCGGATAGGGTCTGGTTTTGCACGCCTCAATATAAAACCAAATAATGCATTGGAAATACAATTAGGTCAATAATGACGAATTCTTCGAATTGTCATGATTGCATAATTACGGTAAAATATTTTACCACTAGTTGTGGAATTCCCTTTCGACCGGCATCTGTAAGAAGAATTAAAACAAAATCTGTATGAAAAAACACGTAATCATTCTGGCAGTGCTACTAATTGCCTCGATGGGATTTATTGCCCCCGAAGAAAGAACCATTAGCGGGAAAGTGACTTCTGAATCTGATGGCAAGCCTTTGGCTGGAGTATTAGTCAAATTAAAAGGCAGCTCGATTAACACATCTTCTGATTCCCAAGGATCATACATCATTAAAGTGCCTTCATCAGGAGGAACCCTTATCTATTCACTGGTTGCTATGAAAACTAAAGAGGTTCCTATCGGGAATCAAAACAGAATTGATGTTAACCTACAATTGGATGTCACAAATCCCGATTTAAAAAATCTTGCAGATTCTAGCCCAACCTTACAAGGAAGAGTTGCAGGAGTTGCAATTCAATCTAGGGGGAATAAAATGAAAAGGTTTAATGGCAATCCAGTTGCTGAATACAAATCTTACGACATTATCGAAAATGAATTCCAACCTGCCAACACCGAAGAATACTCAGGCATCAGCGAAAATGGTTTTCACGATCCGTTGAAAGATCCGCTCTCTACGTTTTCGATTGATGTAGATGCCGCTTCTTACAGCAACATTCGCAGGTTCATTCACTTAGGTCAGCGCCCCCCCAAAGATGCCGTGCGTGTGGAAGAGATGATCAACTATTTCGATTACGACTATGCTCAACCCAAAGGTGAAGATCCATTTTCCATCACCACCGAAATTTCAAGTGCTCCCTGGAATCCAAAACACAAACTGGTTCATATCGGATTGCAAGGAAAAAACATTGCCAAAGACAATCTTCCTCCTTCTAATCTAGTTTTCCTGATCGATGTGTCGGGATCCATGAGTGATGAGAACAAATTGCCTTTGTTAAAAGCTTCTTTTAAATTATTGGTAGAACAATTGCGCGAGCAAGACCGCGTGGCCATTGTGGTGTATGCTGGTGCCGCTGGTTTGGTTTTGCCCAGCACATCGGGCAGCGACAAAAAGAAAATCATTGAAGCATTGGAGAATTTGCAGGCAGGCGGTTCAACTGCCGGTGGTGCGGGCATTCGTTTGGCGTATGAAATAGCGAAAGAGAATTTTAAAAAAGGTGGAAACAATCGGGTGATCTTAGCTACCGATGGCGACTTTAACGTAGGCGAATCCAGCAACGATGCCATGGAAAAATTAATTGAATCCAAAAGAAACGATGGCATTTTCTTAACCACACTCGGCTTCGGCATGGGCAACTACAAAGATTCTAAAATGGAAGTGCTGGCCGATAAAGGAAATGGCAACTACATGTACATCGACTCGATCTTAGAAGCTCAAAAAGCGCTTGTCAACGAATTTGGTGGCACCTTGTTTACCATTGCCAAAGATGTGAAACTTCAAATCGAGTTTAATCCGGCCAAAGTAAAATCCTATCGCCTGATCGGCTACGAAAACCGAATGCTGAAAAGCGAAGATTTCAACAACGATAAAAAAGATGCGGGCGAGTTGGGTTCCGGCCACTCAGTTACAGCTTTGTATGAAGTAATTCCGGTAGGTGTGGAAAGTAGCTTTGATTTGGTTGATGCCTTGAAATATCAGCCTGTAAAAAAGCAAGAGCCTGTTCTGGTAACGAAGTCTGATTTGAGCAATGAAATTCTCACCGTGAAGTTTCGCTACAAAAAACCCGATGGCGATGTGAGTAAACTAATCGTTCATCCATTGGTAGATCAACATGTGGCGCTGGAAAAAACATCTGACAATTTCAGATGGTCGGCAGCCGTGGCGGCCTTTGGAATGATCTTACGTGAATCGGATTATGTAAAAAATTATAGCACGGCCGAAGTCATCCAATTAGCGCAAAGCGCAAAAGGCAAAGATGTAGAAGGTTACCGGATTGAGTTTATCAACTTAATGAAATCAACACCAGCTGTAGCCATACGCTAAATCAAAAATCAAATTAAAAAACCCGGCTAGCCAGACAGTCGGGTTTTTTTTTGATTGAATTGCGGCTAATTTGCCGAACTAAATGAATTCGCAAAACAGCCCTAGTGTTTCTATCGTGCTCGCCACCTACAATGGTGAAAAGTATTTGCGTGCACAAATGGACAGTCTTTTTGCACAAACGTATCCATTGCTGGAAATCATAGCGGTGGATGATTGCTCGTCCGATTCTACCGTTGCGATATTAAAAGAATATGCTGCGGTACATCCCATTTTGCATATCTATCAAAACGAAGTCAACCTCAAGCACAATCGTACGTTTGAGCGCGGCATTCGGTTGGCCAAAGGCGATTGTATTGCTCTATGCGATCAGGACGACATCTGGTTACCTGAAAAAATCTCTACGCTGATGGAACAATGGATGCCAGATAGTTTATTGATCCATTGCGATTCTGAATTCATTGATGCCGAAGGCAAAAGTATGAATCGAAAAATATCGGACATTAAGAATTTACAAACCTATTCTTCACCCATTCCTTTTATCATCGGCAATACAGTGGCGGGGCATGCTGCAATCTTCCGTAAGGAATTAATTAAAAGTATTTTGCCATTTCCTTCCATTGTGATTCATGATTGGTGGATGGCTTTCATGGCGGCCACGCAAGGCCCGGTACAATATGTTGATAAACCTTTGATTTTATACCGTCAACATGCTGGGAATGTGATTGGCGCTATCAAAGTGAAAGGGCAGAAAAAGAAAAAAGATAAGTCCGAGTTGCAGAATCGCATTCGCGAGCGCATGGCGTTGTTTGCTCAATCGTGTCCGGAAAATCACGCTGCCAAAAAATTATTGAGTCAGTTGGCAAGTAGTTATTCCAGTTTTAGCTTGTCAAACAATTTTTTTCGGATGAATCTTTTCTTTGCACAACAGGAACAATTGCTGGCTACGAAAAAACGTTCGCCCTTTCGCAAGTGGCTCTTTTGTGTAAAAATGTTCTTCACGATTCAGTAAACCGATTCCTCGCAAATCATCAGTTTTACAAGCCACACCTCCTCTCTGTCATTCCGAGGTACGAGGAATCTTCTAAACACATATTCCTACTTAACGAAGATGCCCCTTGCCTCAGCAAGATAAGGGTGTGAGAAGTGTTCAGTGTAACCAAAAAATTAGGTTTAGTTATTGCTCTCCAATAAAGCCCGCCTCGTTCTACTACTCTGTCCTTCCGAGGTACGAGGAATCTTCTAAGAACAATGTCCCTTCTAGGTCAATAAGTGCCTCGTATCGACCCATCCTTCGGGGGCCACGGATCAATAATAGAAGCATTTAGTGAATGAAGGTTTGGATTCTCCATCTTGATAAGATCAAGCTTCTTCTTTCGAGACCATCCTTTAATCTCTTTCTCCCGAGCAATAGCATCATTTATATAATGAAAGTGTTCCCAATAAACCACTAAATATGCATAGTATTTACCCGTAAATGTTTTGGGATTACCACGATTTAGGTAGTGTTCGATAATTCGCTGACCTAAATTATTTGTTACTCCTGTGTAGAGAACTTGCTTTCCTGGGTTGGTAGTAATATAGACGTAGTAATCATGTTCCATTAAAGCAATTTAGGAATTTCTTTTTGCTGTTTTGGAACCTAACTTCACCAATTATACTAACATAAGATGCCTCGTGCCTCGGCAAGACAGAGTGTGGTAATGAGTCCCGAGCAAACAAGAAAACTTAGATTTCAGTTATCGCTTCCTGTCAATAATCATTCCCGTCACTGTCATTCCGAGGTACGAGGAATCTTTGGAACCTTACTCTTATTCGGATAAGATGCCTCGTACCTCGGCAAGACAGAGTGTGGTAATGAGTCCAGAGCAAACAAGAAAATTTAGATTTCAGTTACCGCTTCCTATCAATAATCATTCCCGTCACTGTCATTCCGAGGTGCGAGGAATCTTTGGAACCTTACTCTTATTCGGATAAGATGCCTCGTACCTCGGCATGACAGGGTGTGGTGAAGCATTCAGAGTAAACAAGAAAATTTAGATTTGACTTACCGCTAGCAATCAATATTCACTCCCGTCAACATGATCAACTCTTTAGGTCAATCGCGGGCCTCGGCTATTCCAAGTACACAAAAATCTCCACGATATTTTACTACCTTTACGGCACCAAAATCTATCCTGCATGGCAGTCTACGGCAATCAGCGCTACCTTAAGCTATTTGAAAATGTTAGTAATACACGGATCTATTTCTTAGATAAAATCAAAAAACAATCCGAGTTGGTTTTTATCACCAAACCAATTGCCATTAAGGTACGTGTGCCGCGCAGGCTCATGCTCATCTTCAAAGAAATTTTCATGTCTGATGTGTATAGCATTCATGAGCTGGCCAAAGGATTGAATGAAAATTCTGTTGTCTTAGATATCGGTGCCAACGTGGGTTTTTTCAGTGTCTTACTTTTATCCAAAAAGAATATTAAGAAAATTATAGCCTTCGAACCTATACCCGTCAACATTCAAACTCTTAAAAAAACCATTGCAGAAAATAAAGTGCTGCAAGAAAAATTAGTGCTGCAAGAAAAAGCTGTCACCGGCCAACCGATGGGCGATCTTACTTTGTTTTTAGACAGTGAAAAAGAATTAACAGAGAACGCCTCCGTGTTCTCTGGCTTCGAATCAACTCATGCTCAAAAATTAGTGGTTCCCAGCATTTCGCTTACGCAAATCTTTCAAGAAAACAATCTTGATAAGGTAGATTTTGTAAAGATGGATTGCGAGGGTAGTGAGTTTGATATTTTATATAACACCGACTCCACGCTATTGAAAAAAATCAAACACATGATTTTGGAAGTACATGATTTGGATGACACCAAAAACAATACCGAATACATGAACTCCTTTTTGCAATCGCATGGGTTTGTTACCACCTATTACCGGCTGAGTGCGAAATCGCATGTTATCAATGCGCATCAAAAAGCTTAACGGATGTTGAAGGTTTTATTTTTAGCGAAAGCCGATCGCCCCGACTACCTCTGCGACATGATCTATCATGGGCTGAAAACCACCGAAGGTATTTTGGTGGAAGAGGTAAATACCCCTCACTACATGTATAGCTATTACATGGCGCAGGGGGCGTTGTATGGCAAAGGTTTTACCATGTACTGCCACATAAAAAATTATCCTACCTGCATACCCGTGCCAGAAATGAAACGAAGGGTAGAGAAAAAGTACTACGACTACATTATCTACGGCTCCATTCACCGATTTGAAAAATACTATGACTTCGTAACTTCTCACTATTCGAAAGATAGAATCATAACAGTGGATGGCGAAGATGAGGATCGTTTGGACCTTCGGTTTACCCAGCGCAGCACCTATTACAAACGAGAATTGAGTATAGAAACAGATCTGGTAAAGCCAATCCATTTTTGCATTCCGGAACCACTAATCGTACAAAGCGTGCCTGCCAAAACAAAGCGTGTTGCGCACATCGTACCCGGTGACTTATCCACCTACATTTTCAATCGGGTAGAAGATTATTATCAAGACTATCAAACTTCTGTTTTTGGCATTACGCGCAAAAAAGGCGGCTGGGATTGCCTGCGGCATTATGAAATTTTAATGAATGGCTGCATTCCCTACTTTATCGATTTGAAGAGTTGTCCGCGGCTTACCATGCATCAATTGCCAAAAGAACTACTTTTAGAGACAAACGAACGCTACGAAAAAGGAATAGACTTCGATCATGTTCAATACGAGCAGGAATTGTTAAACTACACCCGACAGCATCTCACTACGAAAAAGTTAGTCGAGTACCTGCTGCCGCATTAAACTCGGCTATCTCGGAAATAGCCATTGATGGTTGAAAAGCACTCCAGCACATAGCCATTATCCTTCAAATATTTCACTATCGGATCATCGTTGTTTTCAGAAAGTTTGAATTCATGGATTTCAATAACGATAAACCGGGGGCGGTATTTATTTAAGTTTACCGACCTCAAAGCATTCAAATCATGTCCTTCTACATCGATGCTCAATAAATCTATCGGTGTTCCTTTGGGTAGATGTTTGTCGAGGATGGTTTCGACCCGCTGTGTCATCATTTTGACTTCGCGGTTAAATTCCCAATGTTTTTTCCACTCCTCCAATTGATGTTGATCAATGGTAGAAACCGCTGGCACTTTATCTGATATATGAAAGGTCACTTCCTTTACCTCATCCGAAACGGCCGCATGAACTACGGTATCAAACGGACGCGCCTTTCTAAACTGTTGACATAATCGCTCATTGGCATCCACACATATCCCATTCCATCCGGATACGTAAAGAAAAAATGTGTTCGAAAAATAGATTGGAGTATTACATCCTATATCAACATAAACACCGTCTTGGCGATCGCGCAACAAAAATTTAAGGACTGTATCTTCACCGGTTTGAGAAAAATAAATATTTGCCTCGTTGGCCATCATTTTCTTTACCAGAATGAGCAAACTAAATCGAAGGGCTGCAAAAAAAGGGAGTTTTTTAAATAACTTTGCGAAAGTAATCTTCATGTAGATCGTGGCTATGATTCTCAGGCGTGAAGATAACTTAAATATTAAATTGAAAACGATCCGATGCCAAACTCTGCCTCTCTATTAATATCTACATACAATTGGCCCCAGGCACTAGAGCTGTGTCTCCTCAGCGCTTTGGATCAAACGGTTTTGCCCGGAGAGATTCTGATTGCCGATGATGGCTCGACTGAAGAAACCAAATTACTGATTCAAGACCTTCGAAAAAAAACAACGGTGCCTATTCGTCACTTTTGGCATGAAGACATTGGGTTTCGAAAAACGATTATCCTGAATGAAGCAGTTCGCCATAGTCGCTTTGACTACATCATTCAAACCGATGGTGATATATTACTGCATCGCAAATTTATTGAAGAGCATCTAACAAATGCCAAAACAGGTTATTATCTACGTGGCAGCCGCACCTTGATTGATGAACCCACCACGAAAGAATTAATCAGCTCCAAAAATCACCAAATGAACTGGCTAAGCAAAGGAATCAAAAATCGCTTTAATTCTATTCACAATAGTATCATATCCAAAATCTTCATGCTGTTCAACAATCCGCATTCCATTGAAGGCGTCAAGGGTTGTAACTTCTCCTTTTGGAAAAAAGATTTTGTGGCTGTAAACGGATTTAACACAGAGATTGTAGGCTGGGGCAGAGAAGATAGTGAATTGGCCATTCGACTAATTAATAATCAGGTGTATAAGGGGCACCTCAAGTTTCAAGCGGTTTGTTTTCACCTGCACCATACTATCTTTTCCCGTGAGCGCGATGAGCGCAATATGAAAATGCTCGAAGCGGCTATTCAAAATAAAACCGCTTGGGCTGAACAAGGATATACACAAACAAATCCTGTAATTGAGTATTCATGAAAGTTGCTGCACATATCCCATTCTTTTTTATCGAATCAAGAATTACGTACCTCCGGCAAGTGGTCGATCATTTGCAATGCATTCCAGCACAGGTAGATATTTTCATCTACACCAATAGTCATTCCGTTCGTGCCCATTTCGCACAACCCAATGTTTTTATCCAGTATTATGGATATTCGAAACATGGAAAAGTCGCGTACTTCAATGGATTGTGGAATCGACTCGGTCTCACTTCGCTGGTTCACCCCTACTATCTAACTTGGGAAAATCGCAAAGTAATTGAGAAGAATTTAGACACCTACGAAGCCCAACTTTACTTAGAGGACGATATCTGTTTTACGCCTGAAAACTTCAACTATTGGCTTACTCATAAAGATGCGTGCTACCAGAATGATTTCAATCTGGCTTTTTTACGTTTTGAAGAAACAACTCAACACACGAAGTTTCTAACAGATCTTACCGCTGTTCCTGAAAAAGTGATAAGACTAAATAATCAATTCTATTTGTTAAATGATGTAAATCCCTATGGTGGATTTTGGATTTATGATCGGCAGGAATTGAATCGATTTACCCAAACAAAAGAATGGAAATTTAATTTTGACGGATTTCCAATTCGTGAAAAATCTGCGATCGGACACCATTCTTTAAATATGAAACGTTTTAAGGGAAACGTCATTCCGTTGGTAAATTACGATGCTGCTACCAGGCTTGCCGAACTTCCGGCTAGTTGTTTAGTACACCATCTTCCAAACACTTACATTGGTCATTCGTTCTTTTGTAAAATCAAGGTAGAAGCTTCTGTGGAAAACAGTTTTACCTTACGCGACACATCGAAAATTCATCCACCAAAAACTAATTAGTTAACAATGAAAGTAGCCGGTTTTACCATGGTGCGCAACGCGGTCAAGTACGATTATCCAGTGGTGGAAGCGATTACTTCGGTACTGCCTTTGTGCGATGAGTTTATTGTAGCTGTCGGCAATTGCGAAGATGAAACGCTGGCCTTGATTGAAAGTATCGGGTCACCGAAGATAAAAATCATTCACACAATTTGGGATGATAGCCTGCGCGAAGGAGGTCGCACCTTTGCATTAGAAACGGACAAAGCTTTTCAGGCGGTATACGCTGATGCCGATTGGGCATTTTACATTCAGGCCGATGAGGTAATTCACGAAAAATATCATGACGCTGTGCGGCAGGCTATGATCAAATACAAAGACGATCGCTCGGTAGAAGGACTCCTCTTTCATTACAAACATTTCTACGGATCGTATGATTATGTGGGCGAATCGTGGAACTGGTACCGCAGAGAGATTCGTGTAGTGCGCAACGATAAGAATATTTTTTCCTATCGGGATGCACAAGGATTTCGCAAGAAGCCAAACGAAAAGCTGCGCGTAAAATTAATCGATGCCTACATCTATCACTATGGCTGGGTGCGCGATCCGCGGGCCATGGTGCGCAAGCAACGCGCCTTCACCAGTTATTATCATGATGACCAGTGGTTGGAAGAGAACCTAGCCAAAGCCAGCGAATTTGATTACAGCACGATCGACTCGCTGGAGCTTTTCACTGATACACACCCAGCCGTGATGAGAGCGCGCATTGCACGCAAAAACTGGAAGTTTGATTTCGATGTATCGAAGAAGAATTATTCGTTTAAAGAGCGGGTAAAGCGCTTTTTTGGCTTTCGAATAGGCGAATACAAGAATTACAAAATCGTTTAAACTTCACGTTCCAGAATCGGGATTCCTTTACTACTTTTACCGGCTCATGGAATTGGAAGAAGCCCCCAAACAGAATTATTCGGAAAAAGAAAAAGGCGAGATCTTCAATCAGGAGTTCCTCCCCCACATCCATTCGATGTATAACTTCGGCTATCGCCTTACATTGGATCGGGATGACGCCAAAGATTTAGTACAAGACACGTATTTAAAGGCCTATCGCTTTGTAGAATCATTCCAAAAAGGAAC
>JAJTHV010000326.1 GCA_021300095.1 Flammeovirgaceae bacterium
GTCTCCTTGCGCGAAATGTTCAAAAAAGTTTGGCCACTCACTCAAAACAAGTGCCAGCCGAATCTGCAATAGGTGAGATTTTACTGTATATTCAACAAAACATCTATCAAAATGATAAACTAAAAATTGAAAATTTGGCCGACCGCTTTGCTAAATCTAAAAACCACTTAAACGTTTATTTTAAAGCTGAGACGGGGGATACTATCAAAGACTATATTATAACCTATAAATTGGCCTTGGTGAAAGTTCGACTGTTGCACAGCGACCTTACCGTTTCGCAAATAGCGCACGAGCTTGGCTTTACAGATGAAAGTCATTTGAATAAATTATTCAAGGGCCGCTTTCAACAAACGGCCAAAGAGTATCGAAAAAAACATGTGTCAATTGGTTAAACTTATCACTTGAGGTTTCCGGTTTATTCACTACCCCACTCACATCAAAACAAAAAAAAGACCGCCTCATAGTTTTGAGACGGTTCCTTAAAATAAAGCATTCATAAGAGAAATCCAAGCTATGTTTCTGCCGGTAGAATAAACCATGGCTGTCGCATCAGTATCTTCTTTCGTTTTTTTAGCGAACGTCATCACATCTTCTCAATAGAGTAGTTGACTATTCCGTACGTGGTAAAAGATATAAACATATTTTGATGAACATCTTTCGTTATACATTTCTTTGCTTTTACTTTCTTTCAAGTGTAAGGTGAAACATGCTGCAAGGCCAAGCAGAAATTTTCTCCGGAGCATCTCCTGCGTAGGCTTCTGGGACTTCGTGAATGAAAATTGGACAATCTAAACACTTCCTACTTCGTCATGGAATATTGAATATGTTGTTTTCCTGAAAGCGATCGATCATCATGCCATTGGGGTCTACAATCACTCGCGTTGGTTTGTCAGGAACTAGAAATGTAACCTTCATGATTTCCGAAGTAGCCTTCACTGTTTTAGTAACAGACATATTCACGTCATAAAACGTTGTGACTTCTACGTAGTCGTGAATGGGTATTTCGTTTTCAAAACCCTTGCCATCTACCCGGTATTTGCGGCACTGCAAATCGACGGACACCTCAAACTTACCGTTCAATGATTTTACCTCTACGCCTTTGACCGCATTGTCGTGGAAAGTTATAAACTCAAATTGATCGGTTATAAAGTAACGGAGAGAATCCGGGGTGGCGGCACGTAAATAGCCCAATAGTTCCATCCCCTTTGTATAGGGTGCCAGCTGATAAGCTTTATCGGCAAAGAAACGTTTTAGGGCGTGGTTCACGCTATCCTCACCAATCAGCTTCTTCAATGCATGCATCACCTGCGTGCCCTTGTTGTAGTACACGTTTGGCTGGTTACCGGCTGCTTTGGCCTCATTGGCGCGCTGTTGTATTTGATTTCATCTTCGGAATTGCTGGGTTTGGGCAGCATTGAAATAGCGCAGAGCATGACACCGCCAGTTTCTGGATTATGGTTCACCACGTTGGGTGTGATTTTGTTTTTGAGGTCGTATCGAAAGTAAAAAAGGATTTCAGTAAAATTCATTCTACCCTTGCGCCTTTTCACGAAAAAGGCGCAAGGTGTTTGGAGGTTAGGCCAAGGATGCGTAATTGTAGGTTCGTTGGCGTGTTAATTTTCTGTTAAATGGAAAAGCTTTATGATATCTATTTTTTAACTTTCTACTTTTCAATTCCAACCTTTAGTACCTAAAATGTATCAAAGAAGCAAACCGCATTACAATGCTTAATTCACATAGCACTTTTGTTAAATGTCTTTTGGCTCTATCTATTTTAGTGAGCTTGAATTTAGGGCAGTCGTGTTCAAAGAAAGAGGATCCACTGCCGACTAATCTTTCATTGAATTATTCGTTTGAAACCAATGACGAAGGCTGGCAGGTAGGCTACACTGATTATCCTTCTAACCTTACACTGAACGACAGCCTGAATCTTTATGAGATGTCATATGGTTATACCACCCTTCCCGCTAGCATAAGCCCGTCTCAAAAGGGCATGCACATTAAGGGCGCTAACCGAAGCGATGACCTGTTCATGTATTTGAAAAAGAAAGTTAACGGCCTCAAGGCGAATGCCTCCTACCAATTGGATTTTAATATTGAGTTGGCATCAAATGCACCGCTTGGGGCTGTTGGTGTGGGGGGCTCGCCCGGCGAGAGTGTATTTTTTAAGGTGGGTGCCAGCCCTGTTGAACCAAAGAGCGCTAAAGCTTCTGACAATCATTATCATCTCAACTTGGATAAGGGCTTCCAGATGACGGAAGGAAAAGACATGGTACAAATCGGCAATATTGGGGTAGCTAACAACACCACACAGTTTACTCTGATCACCAGAACAAACTTGACAAAACCATTTCAGGCTACCACCAATAACAGTGGTGAATTGTGGTTAATTGTAGGTACAGATAGTGGCTTTGAAGGTCTTACCGAAATCTATTATGCCAATGTAAAGGTTGACCTTACCCAAAAGTAATACCTCGATTGTGCTCAAGCAACTACAAGAGCCAACGCCTTCTCCAGTTAGTAAGTTGAAAGTGTGATTCGCGGATGACAGTCACAAAAGACCGGCATATCGTTATTTTCTATTCCAATGCTTATAAAGTCAAAGTTGTGCTTAGAATCAATGGGTTATCAAAATTTTGTGGCAGACTTCACAAAGCTATCCTCAATTTTTTAAAATTATCAAACTTTGACCATTAAACGTTCTGTCTGCTGGGTAGTCTAATGAAACAGATAAATTCCAACAGCCAGAACCAGATTTAAATGCGCACGGCCTTTTCACTTTTCTTATTCTTGATCCTCTCGTGTAGCAATGATCAAGTAACCATCGCCCTATCCCCCCCATTAAAAGAAACACGTTCTATCTCCTTCAACAATGTGTCGGTTGATGTGATCATTGACAAACCAGAGGGAAATTCATTGGATGTTATTGTTGCTTACCATGGCACGGTTTTCTTGGATAGCAAAATCCTTTCAGCCGCCAATATTACTCTTGACGCTGTAAAGAAAATTACCAACCGAAAAGATATGATGTTTGTAAGCGTGGCATATCCGGAAGAAGGTCTTTTGATGGGCGATAATGTAAAACAATCGGAAGCCGCCTTGCTCTGGGTAAAAAACAAGGCGAGTCAGGAATTGGGGATTACCGTGAAAAAGATTTTTCTAGTCGGCCATTCACAAGGTGGCTACATTGTTACCAGGCTCAATAGATTGCACGAAACAGATGGAGTTGTTGCCAATGGACCCGGGCCGCTTGACCTGATCCTGAGGTGTCAGTTAGAAGAAAGTGATAAGACCCCAGCCTCTGTTACCTGCGACATGCTTCGAAGTGCTTACGGAAGCACGTCTGCCAACAGCAACGCGTACCGCGAGCGCTCACTTCTATTTTTTGCAGATGGCTTTAAGTCAGACATCCTATTTGTTCAAGGGTTACTCGATGCACAAATCCAGCTAACATCATGGCCAACATTTAAACAAAAGGTAACCCAATGCACCAATTGCAAAGACCGTCAATTTTTGGATGTGGCTAACTATGAGCACACGGCCTTGTTTGATAGCCCGGAGGCGAAAGTAAAATACAATGGCTTTCTTAACAGGTAACACGATTAGTGGTAATCCGCAGGCTAGAAAAGCCGAACAAATAAATGCTTTGTTTTTCTACGGAGGAGATTCAACAACCGGTAGCGTTATAGTTTAACTCGATTAGTAAGAACCCATTATTTGGAGTTTATTCAAAATCAATATACCAACCCCGGATGCAATCATCACCAGTGCACCACTGTACTCGATAGCGAAGGCTTTTGATCCCTGATTAAGTAAAATAACATGGAAGGCATAGGGTATGGTTACCCACCACCAGCTGGGAACCGCGTAGGTGAGTATCCCTCCCACCAATACAGTTCCAACCATCCAGCTAAAGGCAAAAAGCAACACCATCCTTATTTCTCTGTACGAGCCTGCCGATTTTACTATTTCCGGAAAAGCTGAAGGATACAAGATTGCCTGTCCTTGTAAAAGCATACTACTCCCCTTTCCGATGAAGGTTATTAACACGGCCACCCCCACCATATACGGGTTGATTTTTTCCTGAAGAAAAACAAAAATGGCCACCAGTGAGAGCATTTCAAAAAGACTACCTCCTACCAGAAATAGCCAGGAAGTACGAAAGTTGGATTCTTGTATCCATGTTTCAAATGCCATTGCATTGAATGGACTGACGGAAGGGCCCCGCAACATAAATCCAGCAAAGTAGAGTAAGCCGCTTACAACAAGTAACCCAGCGAAATAATTAAGTGCAGTCGAATTCATTTTATAGTTTATCTTTTTGAGTTAATAAATAGATAACACCATTCCAATTGTGCAAAAACAATAAGATGGTTATCAAAACTATACAGACAATGGAAAGAATAACTTCCTGTAACGGTTGTCCTGCACCGAGATGGGCAGCAATTGCGCCAAAAAGAATTGGGTACAAAGCAAGGATAGCGGCCGTTCTAAATCGAAAAAACCACATACCTACTACTGCGAGAACTTCTGCTAAGCCAATCAATCGCGTGGCCATCTCTCCAAAATGAATAGCTGCCATATTCCTTGCCAGTTGATCGGTATAGATGAGCTTTTGGAATCCAGCTCCGAAGCCAATCATTATGGAAACAACTACAAGAAAAATGTATAAAAGAACTTTTTGAGTTTTTGGTTTCATGAAAATTGATTTTTGTTAATTGAATTATTTATGAAGACTAAATCTGATCAACGACTTATAATTATTAAGTCATAGTTGCGATTTTATTATTAAGTCTTAGTAACTGTTCAGCATACACAAGGTTGCTAAGAAAATCTGGTTTATGCAGAACGTTAGCTTTCTTGTAAAAGATAATACCTTTATCGGCTGCATCCATCAGTTCTGCTAGTCGTTTTCCTGTATCTTCTACCCTAGTGGCAATGAGTGGAAAAATAGGCTTGATGAGCCTAAGAAAAATCGGGGCATGTGCGCGGGTTCCAAGTTTTGTTCCTTTGGTTGGTCCAGGATTAAAGGCTAAAATCCGCAGTTCAGGATAGCGAACAGAGAGGTTTCCGAAATAAACATCATTAGGCTTAAATGAATTTAAACTTGTGGTCAAGCCAGAATTTTTCTGTAGAGTTAAAATTGATTCAGCAATCTCACTCATTTCCTTGTAATCGCCCCAGCCTGAAATATACCCAATGACTGGGCGCTCAGTCAATAGGAGCTTTGGAAGCAATTTTTCTGTCAGGTAGTATCTGCTGAAATGATTAGTAATATAATTTACTTCATGCCCTTCTCTTGTAAGCCAACTTTTTCCACTAAGCATTCCTGCCGTAAATAGTATGATATCGAAAGAAGGTTCATTCAATTTAATGGCCAACTGCTCCACCTCACTTATCAACGACAAGTCCGCGATGATTTTCTGGATTTGTCCTCTGAACTGAACTTCAAGGCTATCAATTTCCTTGACATCTCTGCCAACTACTGTTACGTGGTTTCCCAATGATAACCAATGGATGGCAGCATGCAAGCCTATTCCTGATGTGCCGCCAAGAATTAGAATTTGTTTTGTCTTCATATTTATTAAAGATTAATATTACACTGTTATATTATTGATTAAAAAAATTTACCTAAGCCCTTTAATTAAATTTTGAACAAGCACTCGCAGTATTTCACTTTTCGTTTTCCTAGATTTACTTGCATCGTTTTGTGTAACGACCACAAAACCGTGCAAGAGCGACCACCAGTTAAAGAAAGCCTCGGTACTTGCACCGCCATCTATTTTCTCTAATGCAGCACGCACAGGCTCACTTGTCTTTTTTAAGGTTGGACCTAACTCGCCTTTGCAAGATGCACCGTTAAGCGAAAACATAATCTCGTAATATGTTCGATGGGTAAAGCTAAACTCCAGATGTGCTTGGCAAATAGCATGTAGCTGCTCTTCAGCATTTTTTCCAGACTCACTTGCCTCTACATACACTTGCCTAAGTACTTCAAATCCCCTCTTTTGTAATTCGATAAACAAGTTGTCTTTATTACCAAATTCTGAATAAATTTTAATGGTACTGTACCGGATTCGTTTTGAAATTTCTCGCACAGATGTATTTGCCCAGCCAATTTCCTTTGCTATGGTTAGCGTAGTATTCAATATTTGGTCTCTACTTAACTTCATGACGGCACAAATATAACACTGTTATTATATTTTGCAATAGATATAGCAAAATAAAAACCGACTTCATTAACACCTCCTTAACATAAATTAAGACCTCCTTAACAATTCATAAAAAGTATTTGGTTGAGCTTTGCTTGAACCTCAATCTAACTAAAATGAAAAATATCTTTTGCATTCTACTGCTATCGTACGGCTTTGTTTCTGTGGCTCAAAATAGTAAGTCAATCAACAGTATAGTTCCCGCAGGAGATGGTCTCTATTACATGCATTACGATTCGTCCGGTTCTAAAAGCACTATTGTGGAGTTTGAAAAATTTATTGTTATGCTGGAGGTGCCCATTAAAGATGAAGGCGGTGGAGCCCGCAATTTAAAAGACCATACCCTTGGTGGAGAAAAAGCCTTACGCTCGCTAAAGCAAAAATTTCCAAACAAGCCATTGAAATATGTTATCCACAGCCATTGGCACCCACATAGCCTTTCTTCGCTAAAGCCCTTTTTGGCAAATGGCTCAAACCTAGTTAGCACGGCCAAAAATTTTGAAAAGCTTCGGGAGTTTATTGACGAGCCAACAGAGAAAAAATACAAAAACCAAATCCTGTTTGTAGAAACTGATTCACTTGTGATCAGCGATGAAAAAAATAAAATTGCGGTGTACCGTTTTCTTCAAAAGGATTTTCCCAACACCCCCACGCCTGACTATTTATTTTTTTATTTACCAAAGTATTCTGCATTGCACAGTGGATGTATGTATAATCGCTGGGAAGGTCCTCTTGTTGCGGGTAAGGAGGTGCTTACCGGACGTGAAGAAGATGTCAACCGATTTCTTACTGCCTTCCATGTAAAACCGAGTTACTTCATTCGGCTTAACAACGACTACAAAGAGGAAAAGAATATGATTCCGTACAGCAAGTTCTCGAACGTAATTGCCAACGGCATCACCGGCGCTAACATTGCCAAAAGATACTTTGCGATAAATACCAAAACACTTGATCTAAAACGGGACAGCCTTGTGGCCGACGCCATTGCAAACAATATTCCAGCCTCCATCTTCAACAGTGGCGTTTACACTGCGTTATCTGAGAAGGATATCCCCCGCGCCCTCATCTTCGCGCGCTATCAGGTTATGCTTAACCCATCTGACGCAAATGCTTGGGACACACTTGGTGAGGTGTATTATTTTCAGGGCAACAAAGAAGTGGCGAGATTTTATGAGAAACAGTCAAGATTAATTTCCCCTTCTTTTAAAGAAGGAGGCGAAGAAGTATGGAAAGCCGATTTAGTTGAGTACCAAAAACAATGGAAGTAATAAATATGATGAATAGCTTCCGAATAGCCCAGATCGCAGCAATATCTATTTTAATAGGCTGCGAGGCTCCCGCTCAAAAGCAAACTTATCCCGAGCATGTAGGCGACATTGCATACAACCCTTCGCTTGATCGTGCTGGCTTTAAATTGTGCAACGAAAATTTTGTGCCGCAAGCATATCAGGTAGGCACTGGCTACAAAGGCGAATGCAGGGCGCTCATTGACTACTTTAAGAATCGGTATTCATTCCAGAACTCATTTCGAGGCAAGAGTGGCTACATCACTATTCGATTTGTGATTAATTGTAAAGGTGAAAC
>JAJTHV010000199.1 GCA_021300095.1 Flammeovirgaceae bacterium
ACACATAACAGTTTACATAATACCTGCTGCTAAAAATCAACCTGTTGAGTTTATAAACCAAGTCTATATAAGGATAAACACGGTTACCAGAAAACTCAATGAGTTTCCCGAGAAGCAAGCTAAGATTTGGAAGAAAGACTCTACACCATTTGAAAAGGAAATAGCAAAAGATAATCTTTCTGCTTCGGATATTACAAAATACCTAAGCACAGAAACCTATTTCGATTTAATGAAGCTGCCCTACCCTTCAGACCAGCAAGGTGTAATTGATAAATTCATGGAAGAAGGATTAGTTACAAAAAACACCGGTTACACTATTACTAAACTTGGGGCACTGCTTTTTGCAAAGCAGCTGAAGGATTTTGAATGTGTAGAAAGAAAGTCTGTCAGGGTTATCGTTTATAAAGGAAAAAACAAAGTTGAAACTCAACGTGAGCAGATTGGCATAAAAGGATATGCATTAGGCTTTGAGGGTTTAGTTGATTGGATCAACAGTCAATTGCCTGCTAACGAAGAAATCGGTAAAGCATTACGTAAAGAAACCAGAATGTATCCTGAAATAGCAATTAGAGAATTAGTGGCAAATGCACTCATCCATCAGGATTTAACTGAGAAGGGATTCCCAATGGTAGAAATATTCTCAGACCGCATTGAAATTTCAAATTCAGGCACTCCCCTTGTAATACCCGAAAGATTTATTGATGCTTATTTATCAAGAAATGAGAAACTTGCCGATTTAATGAGGCGATTAGGCTTCTGTGAAGAAAAAGGAAGTGGTTTGGATAAAGTTATTTCTTATAATGAACTCTATCAGTTACCACCGATTAATGTGATAGTGGCTGAGAACAGAACACGTGTAACTATTTACAGTTATAAATCCCTTAACAATTTGGATAAAAAAGAAAAAATAAGAGCCTGTTATCAGCACGCTTGCTTAAAATATGTATCTAATGAGAAGATGACCAATCAATCCTTGAGAGAACGATTTAAAATAGAAGACCATAACTATGCAATCGCTTCAAGAATTATCAGAGATGCCCTGGAAGATAAAGTGATTAAAGAGGATGATCCTGAAAGTAAATCACGAAAATATGCCAGCTATATCCCAATATGGGCATAAAATCTTATGTGATGGTTATGTGATTAAGCGTACTCATTCTTCCCGTAACCCCTTGAATTTCAACATATTTTTATGTGATGATCATGCGATAAAACTTCAAAAATCTATCTTTAGTCAACTCATTAAACCGTGCGTTGGATTCCTAGGTACACGAAAAACTAACCGTCTTGCTCAAAAATAAACATCAATCATTGGAAGACATGAAAGAAAATTCAGTAGAATTTGCAAAAATAAGTAGGCTGTTCATAGAATATCAATAACATATTTACAATCAGAAGGAAGTGCAAAGACGGACAACTAATATGAATTAGTTTTGTAAACTAAACTATCTAGCAACCGCCATAATCGTAAGTCAGATATCAAATAAAAAAAGGCCACCTTATTTGGGCAGCCTTTTTCTGTTGTAGGGTGTTTCGTGTTTTGATTAGATCTTTTTCTCTAGCGCAGTGATTTTTGCTTGTGCTTCTTCTTTGCCTAATGAAAGTGCCTTTTTATAAAGCTCGATTGCTTCTTTGTAAGTATCTTTCTTTTTGCGTGGTGCTAACTTGGTGCGGTTAGCTGCTTCTTCAACCGCTTGGGCTCTCGCAAAATACGAATCTGCCTCACTCACCTTGTTTTGAATCGTCATTTCCTGGATGCGTGCTTCGATCAAAGCCAACTCTTGTTGTTTCGCAACGATCTGCGCTTCTTTGTCGGTCAGCTCTGCTTCTTGCAAACCTACGGTTGTGATCAGGTTTTGGTTTTCATTCTTCAATTGATCTACCTGTTCGTTGAGGGCAGCAATCTCTTTGTTGCGCTCTTCCAAATCAGCCTTCAATTTTTTGATGGTAGCAGTTAGTGCATTGTTGTTGTTCTTCGATTTCTTCAGTGTTTTCTCCAAATCCGAAATCTTGTTCTGTGTGTCTTTTACATAATTGTTGATGTCTTTCATGCGGCTCTTGTAGTCGTCATAGGTAGTACCTTCTACCATGTTGACACGCAATAGCTGACGGTTGGCATCGATGGAATCCATCAACACACCTACTTCTTGCAGGGTGGTTGCAAATTGCTGACTGGTTTGTAACTCATTTTTTAATGAGTCTACCTGCGATTGCAGTTTTTCTGAGTTTCCGCCACAGCTCATCATGATCGCGCCCAGGGACGCTACGAACAAAAATTTCTTTAGCATACAGTTGTTAGTTATTAGGTGTCAAAATTACGCCCTCTTTCAATTGTTTTATGCAAGAACAAAATATTTTTTAAAATTCCATGAAATCATTCGACAACCTGTAAATTGCGCCCGTTTTAGGCAAAGATTTCACGCTAAATGCCCTTTTTCAGTACCGCACGCGCTTTTATTGCACTCGTGGGCAATCGATCCAGCACTTCCAAAGAGGTACTCGCACTAGTAAAAGTGTATCCAAAAGGCATTCTCTTTATATACACTACGCTCCTTATCTGCAATTAATTCGCCATGGCGAGATCATAAAATGGATTCACATTCACGCAAACACGCGCTTTCAGTAGCGGGGGTATTGGTTTCTTTAGGTATTATCTATGGAGATATTGGTACCTCTCCTATTTATACCTTCCGGTTTATTGTGGGCAACAATCCGGTGTCAGAAGAATTGGTCTATGGCGGACTTTCGTGTGTTTTCTGGACGCTCAACATCATCACTTCCATTAAATATGTGTATCTGGCCTTAAGTGCCGATAACAAAGGCGAGGGCGGAATTTTTGCCTTGTATGCGTTGGTAAGACGCTACAAAGCCAGCTGGGTTATCTTCCCTGCCATCATTGGCTGCTGCACATTGATAGCCGATGGATTTATTACCCCGGCCATGAGTGTGACGTCTGCCGTAGAGGGTTTGAAATCACTGGTTCCGTCCATCTCAACCAACACCATCATCACCATTGTCATCATCATTTTGGTTGCGCTGTTTATTTTCCAACAGTTTGGAAGCAGTGTAGTGGGCAAAACATTTGGCCCAGTAATGTTGGTTTGGTTCATTTTCATTGGCGCGATCGGTGCCTATCATTTATCATTCAACTGGGGTGTGCTTGAAGCAATCAATCCGGTGTATGGTATGAATCTATTGATTAAGTACCCGGGAGGTTTCTGGATACTGGGCGCAATTTTTCTATGTACGACTGGTGCCGAAGCCATGTATTCCGACTTAGGGCATTGCGGCAAATCAAATATCCGGCTCGGGTGGGGCTTTGTGAAAGTCTGTTTGCTATTAAGCTACTTCGGTCAGGGTGCGTGGTTATTGAATGAATACAATGGCCAACTGCTGGGCGAAACCATTCCTTTCTTTGCCATCATTCCACAAAGCTTGTTGATTTTCGGAGTGATCATTGCTACCATGGCCACCATCATTGCCAGTCAGGCATTGATCTCCGGCACATTTACGTTGGTGAATGAAGCGATCAAACTAAAACTATGGCCTGCCACCCGCGTGCGCTACCCGAGCCAGATGAAAGGACAGATTTACATTCCGGCCATCAACTGGATTTTAATGTTTGGTTGCATCATTGTGGTATTGTATTTCGAAAAATCGGACGACATGCAGGCGGCATATGGTTTGGCCATCACATTTGACATGCTGATGACCACTTCGCTGTTGGTGTATTATTTTTCTACCGCCAAAAAATCCACTATTCGCTCTTCCATTCTGGCCTTGGTGTTCTTTACCGTAGAAGGTGCTTTCCTCGTTTCGAATCTGAGTAAGTTTACCCATGGTGGATGGTTTTCATTTGCCATTGCCTCGGTGTTTTTCCTGATGATGTTTATTCTGTTGCGTGCCCGCGAATTGCGCGACCGACATACGGAGTTTGTGGACTTGAAACATTATGTGCCGATGATCCAGGACTTGCAGGCAGATAACACCATACCGCGCGAGGCGACCAACTTAGTATATATGGCGGTGGCCGATAGCAAGCGCTACATTGATTCAAATATTATCTATTCTATCTTTAAGAAGCGCCCCAAGCGGGCAGATGTTTATTGGTTTATTCATGTGGATACAGTGGATAGTCCGTATACCAGTAAGTATTCGGTAGATACGATCATTCCTAAAAAATGCTTTTTTGTGCGGATCAAATTAGGTTTCAAAGCTGACCACCGTGTGAATTTGCTCTTCAATAAAATTTTGCACGACATGGCCGAGTCGGCCGAGATTGATTTGATCAGTCATTATCATTCGTTGCAAAAACACAGCATGCCTGCCGACTTTAAATTCATCATGCTTCACTCATTGGCTTCTGTAGACAGTGAAATATCATCGTTTGACAACGTGATCATACAAGGCTATCGTTTTATTAAAAAACACAGCTTGTCAACCGAAGAGATGTATGGGCTGGAGTTGGCCAATGTAGAAGTAGAGCGAGTGCCAATTATGGTGGGGCCGGCAGCTAAAGTGCGGATCAAACGAGAAAAAGAAGACCTGGAACGTGAAAAAGAATTACGTTATCATGGTCACATTGAATGACCGATTGCGGACGCATGCGTTCGCAATTGACCTTCTACTTTCTTGAAATACCGCTTTTTAATGGAATTTAAGGCCAATAAATGATTGGCACTAATTTGGAAATAGGTGTATGCAAAACAATACGCCTATGTTCCGAAACTACCTCAAAGTTGCCTTCAGAAGCCTGACCCGCAACTCGGTTTATTCCTTCATCAACATTGCCGGTTTGGCGGTAGGAATCGCCAGCAGCATATTAATCTTGCTGTGGGTGGCGGATGAATATTCGTACGATCAGTTTCACACCAACTATAAAAACATTTACAAACTCTATCAAACGCAGGAGTGGAATGGGCACATTGGCACCGGCAACAGTATGCCTTACAAATTGAAAGAGGTGCTGTTGGAAAAATCCAGCAAAATCAAAAGCGTGGTAATAACCAACTGGGGCGAAGGCAACTTGCTGCAGGTAGGCGAGAATAAATTAAACAAATACGGACTGAGCGCCAGCGCAGAATTCTTTACCGTATTTAGCTACGAGATGATTGCCGGAGATCCGGCCACCGCCTTAAATGAGCCGACTAAAATTGTTATTACTGAATCAACCGCCAAAGCGTTCTTTAAAGATGGCAACGCACTCAATCAAACCATTAAAATTGATAATAACGATGAGTTGAAAGTTTCAGGTATTGTAAAAGATACACCCGAGCAATCGTTTCTGGAGTTTGACTATGTGTTGCCCTTCAGTTATTATGAAAAAACCAATTCGTGGATTACCGATTTTGCCAAAGACAGTTGGGATAACAATAGTTTTCAAATGTATGCACTCTTGCAAGAGGGTGCTACCAAAGAAGAAGTAGATGCGGCCATCGCCAAGATTATTCCGGAATACAATTCAAAAGCACCAACTGCCCGACTCTTTTTGCATCCTATGGAAAAGTGGCGGTTGCATTCCAACTTTGAAGAAGGTAAAAATACGGGCGGACAGATTGTGTACGTGCGCCTGTTCACTGCTATTGCTGTATTTGTCTTGATCATCGCGTGCATCAACTTCATGAATCTGGCCACAGCACGCAGTGAAAGCCGCGCACGCGAAGTAGGTATTCGCAAAAGCATTGGTTCGCGCAGAAAAGAGTTGATCTTCCAATTTTTAGGCGAATCCATTTCCATTACACTGATCTCCTTTATTGTGGCGATTGTATTGGTAGAACTTGTTTTGCCGGGATACAATACATTAGTAAAGAAAACCATTTCCATCAGTTATTCTGATCCCATGGTTTGGTTGGTATCCATTGGTCTGATTTTAATCATTGGAATAATAGCCGGAAGTTATCCTTCATTTTACCTGTCGTCATTCGAACCGGTGAAAGTGTTGAAAGGAAAAGTGAATGTAGGCAAAGGAGCCAGCACTCCGCGCCAAGTATTGGTGGTGCTGCAATTTGGTTTTTCCATTTTTCTGTTAGCCGGCACGATTATAATCTATCAGCAAATACAACATGTCAAAAATCGTGACATGGGGTATGACCGGGAGAACTTGATTCAAATTTGGATGAACGGAGAGTTGCAAAACAATTTCACCACCATCCGTCAGGAATTGGTAAACACGGGAGTGGTGGAAGCGGCTTGCAAAAGCAACAGCCCGGTCACAGCCATCTTTTCAAACAACGAAGTAAAGTGGCAAGGCATGGCCACCGATCAGCGGGTAGCTTTCAGCACCATTGCAACCGAATATGATTACACCAAAACAATGGGTATTAAAATGATTGAAGGCCGGGATTTCTCACGGGAGTTTAATGACACGCTATCTGTAATCATCAACGAAGCAGCTGTTAAAATGATGTCTATGGAAAATCCCATTGGCAAACAACTGGAGATGAATGGTCGTCAGTTTACGATTATTGGTGTAGTGCCTGACATTGTGATGGCCTCTCCGTACAGCCCGGTAGAACCGATGACATTACTTTTTAATCCAAGTTGGAGTAGCACCGTAACGATTCGTCTGAGCAAAACCAATGATTTGCCCGCTGCGCTGGCAAAAGTGGAGGGTGTATTTAAAAAGTTGAATCCGAACTATCCATTTCAATATCGTTTTACCGATACCGATTTTCAAAAGAAGTTTACGGACATTAATTTGATCAGCCGCCTGGCAGGTGTCTTTGCAGGCCTCGCTATTTTAATTACTAGTTTAGGATTATTTGGGTTAGCCGCATTTACCGCAGAGCAACGCACGAAAGAAGTTGGCATTCGCAAAGTGATGGGTGCATCGGTGTCGAGTTTAGTCATGTTGATCTCTAAAGATTTTTCAAAACTGGTGATCATCGCCTTTGCCATTGCCTCGCCTATGGCGTGGTGGTTCTTGAATAGTTTTCTGCAGCGTTATCCCTACCGCATTGAAATAGCGTGGTGGGTATTGGCGGGAGTAGGTGGATTTGCATTGTTGTTGGCATTGGTGATTGTAAGCACACAAGCATTGAAAGCAGCAAAAGCCAATCCATCAAATAGTTTACGCAGTGAATAATTAACCTAATCATACCTATGTTCCGCAATTACCTAAAAGTAGCTTTTCGAAATCTGACCAAGAATTCGGTTTATTCCTTTATCAATATTGTTGGTTTGGCAGTGGGGCTTGCCTGCAGCATTCTCATTTCATTGTGGGTGCTGGATGAGCTGTCGTACGATCAGTTTCAGCCGAAACTCAAACAGCTTTCGCAATTGTGGATCAACGCTACCTATGATGGCAAAGTAAATACATTTCAATCGGTGCCCTTTCCGGCACATAAAGAAATCCGAAATGAAGACAGCCGCATTAAAAACTCGGTTA
>JAJTHV010000418.1 GCA_021300095.1 Flammeovirgaceae bacterium
GAAAGAGGATTCATCCTCCGTAGCTTTAGCGAAGGAGGATTCTCTACTCCATAGCATTAGCGAAAGAGGATTCATCCTCCGTAGCTTTAGCGAAAGAGGATTCATCCTCCGTAGCTTTAGCGAAGGAGGATTATCAACTCCATAGCTTTAGCGAAGGAGGATTCTCTACTCCGTAGCTTTAGCGAAGGAGGAACTAAACCACGAACAGAATTTTTTGGGCGGCAGCCGGGCTATCCGTTACAAGCTCCCTAGGCTTGCCATCACACGGAGTTTATCCCGAGCGCAGCCTCGGGAGGCTTTCCACTTCTATCCCTGCCGCACAGCACTTCGACACAAAAGGTGGTGCGTACATCAAAAATCAAAGAACTCATTCAATTACTATCACAAAGGTACAGCAAAAAAAGTTCAGTTGTTTTCGAAGTTAAAACAGTCTTAATTCTTCACCTGTAATTTCTGGCCTTTCCCGGAAACTGCTCCCACATTGAAAAAGCCAATAGCTGCTTTTCCTTTAGGGTCTACGTTTTCAATGTTGGTAGGTACATTCGCAATCGGCCTTGCAAATAATTCACTAAATCCACCCGGCCGATTCGTTTGAATGCTCACCTGCTGCAAATAAGTAAAAGCCTCTAACGTAATCGAATTAATTTCTACATAAACCGAGTCGCCCGGCACATAGGGAGATAAAGCTGTATCATTGGCATCTGTGTCATTCGGGTTGATTCGTCCACGGATGGGAGGTATAAAATCCAATAAGATGGTGGTATCCTGTCCATTTGGCTTTTTCTCAATTCTACTTGAAAAACCACCGCCACCCGAAAACCCTGCATCATAAGCCACATTAATATCAGATGGCTTGTTGAGCAACGCACCGTTTTTATACGCCCGAATCCAATACGTATCCCCAAAACCAACTAAATCTTTTGCATAGAATTGTGCGCGATAAAAGTCAGGGTTAATTTGTGTGGGCTCATTTTTCTTTAGGATAATACTATCCACTACGGTAGTTTTATTCATCTTAGAAGTAGACTTATACGTCTGACCCTCCGCTTGAATAGAGAGCTGATACGTATTTCCAATCGTACCAAATGTTTCGTTGGCAACTGGCTTCCACACATACTTACCTGGCGCATTGGTGTCTTCATTAAAAGTAAAAACGGTTCCGTTATTGTCCGTTACTGTTACCACCGCACCACTCACCGCAGGTGGTGTTGAACTGTCAAAGTAATTTTGAGTTTTAGTCAGCACAATCTGCTGGTTGCCGGGTTTATTGCTGATCCAAGCATCTACCACCAAAATAGGTTCCGCATATTGGAGCTCCGGATTAATCGTAGTCTCACATCCGGCCAATCCCATGCCGACTAAAATTAAACCGAAGAATGAAAACTTTGCGTGTTGTAATGACATATCTATTTTCTTAACCAGGTACATATCGATCAAAATTTAAAGTTGTAAGAAACCGAAGGAACCAGTGTACCAATAATAGCCAATTGTGTTGCTTGTGAACCGATGGGCTGGCCGGCCGGAACGCGCTGATCAGTTTGTGAGAAATAAATCGAGAACGGATTTTGTCGTGCGTATAAGTTGTAAATACCAAACACCCAATAGTCGCTGTTCTTACGCACATGTCCGCGTTTCTCTTTCTTACCTTCCAATCGGAAGGAGATATCCAATCGATGATAATCCGGCAAGTTCACATTACCACGCGAATCGTTGGCATTGTAGGGAAGAACCACTCCTTGAACCACTGCCCGAGAAGTAGGAAACGTTGCAGGTGTACCTGAAACATAAACGAAGTCAGCAGAAAATGACCAACGCTTATTGATCTCATAAAAACCTGCCACTTTAAAGTTGTGTGTTTGATTAAATCGCGTAGGGTACCACTCGCCCCGATTGATGCCATCTACTTTCATTTCTGTGCGCGCCAAGGTATAACTCACCCAACCGGTTAATCGTCCTACTTTCTTTTGAAAATACCCCTCTATACCATACGCTCTTCCTTCGCCCGATAACAAATCACCTTCCAGATACCGATTTAACAACAGATCTGCTCCGTTGATATAATCTACTTGATTTTGATTTCTTCGGTAGTAGGCTTCTACCGATAACTCATATTTTTTATCCTTTCCGATATCTCGAAAATAACCCAACGTATATTGGTCACTGAGCTGAGGTTTTATATTATTCGTACTGGGATTCCACACATCCAAAGGATTTGAAGCAGTGGTGTTCGAAATCAAATGCAAATATTGCACCATGCGATTATAGCTTCCTTTGATGGAGGTATTATCAGAGGTTTGGAGCTTAAATGAAATGCGAGGCTCCAGATTATTGTAAGACGCAATTACATCACCACTTTGATGGTATTTACGCTCTGCCACCTCTTTGCGTTCGCCAAGTTTAACCGTTTTGTAGGTGTATGTAGAATCTGGGCCAAAATAATGAAACATCGAAAACCGAAGTCCATAGTCAATGGAGAATGCTTTTGTTATTTTTTGTGAATTACTGAGGTATAGAGCGTTTTCCAAATTATACTTTTTTGAAATACTCACATCCGTAGGCAAGCCATTGCTCACTCCCACGGCATTGGCTGGTTCAAACACATAGTAGATAGACTCTGCTCCAAAATTCAATTCGTTGTTTCCATTAACAAAATAAGTGAATGAAGGCTTGAACATATAATTTGAAATGACTGAATTCCACTTAAACGAATCTCTTTCATCTCTTCCAAACTGCAAACTGTAATCGTAGTTACTGAAAACACCAGTAAAGTTTGAAAATAACCGATCATTGAAGATGTGATTCCATCGCAATGTTCCCGTTGAGTTTCCCCAACTAAATCCTTGATTTTTGTCGAACTTAAAATTATCTCTACCAAAATAACCCGACAAATAAATTCGGTTTTGCTGATTAATATTATAATTCGCTTTTAATGTGATGTCGTAAAAATTCAGCGCACCCCCATCTTGTAGTAATTTTACAAACGGACGAGCAAGAATATCGATGTAGGATCTACGGGCGGCAATGATAAACGAAGACTTATCTTTTACAATTGGGGCTTCGACAGCTATCCGGCTAAAGATTGTGCCGATACCTCCGGTAACTTCGGTCTTTTTGCTATTTCCTTCTTTCATCCGAACGTCCAAAAGAGACGAAAGCCTTCCGCCATAGCGAGCCGGTATGCCGCCTTTGTACAGTTTTACATCTTTCACTGCATCCGGATTGAAAACAGAAAAGAAACCGAGCAAATGCGAAGAATTATATACAGGTGCTTCATCCAATAAAATCAAATTCTGTCCTACACTTCCACCGCGCACATTGAATCCACTCGCTCCCTCTCCCACCGTACTCACACCCGGCAACAATTGCAAACTTTTGATGATATCCACTTCTCCCAAGAAAGCTGGTATCTTTTGAATGGTTTTAATTTCCAGTTTATTGGTACTCATCTCTGTGTTTTGCACATTCGCTTGCTCTATTTCAGCTTGCACTACCACTTCTTCCAGTTGTTCGGCCTCCGGTTTCAGCTCAATATCGATGCGTGTGTTTTTATCCAATCCAATACTTTTGGCCACCGCTAGATAACCCAAATAACTGTAGTTGAGATTATAACTTGCAGCCGGAAGTGTAATGGAATAAAAGCCATACTCATTGGTAATGCCTCCGGTTTGAGTTTCCGTTACATAGACAGTGGCTCCGATGAGTGCCTCGCCATTGGAAGCATCTTTGATATAACCACTGATGGTGAATTTGCCGTTTGCTTGCGCCCCTGCCTCTCCTATTGCAAAAAACAGAATTAATACTGTGTATAATTTTCTCATAAATTTTTAAAGACACCTATAAAGCGTAAAAAGCCCAAAATTGTTACAACTTGACTGTGAATAAATAACAAAATAATAAACAGAGAGTTCGAAAGGGTACCCTAGAAAGTGATACCTGAAAGGAAACAATCGGTTGTGAATAGATTTTCTGCTACTCGACCGGATCAATGCCCAATCGGTCAATTACGAGATAATCCTTTTTCGATAAGGACTGTCGGGCCATTAAATCAGCAATAAAGCCGGTCATAAATAATTGAACACCAATCACCAACGCCACCAGCGCAAGATAAAACATAGGTTGTTGATACACCTCCCGCTTCAATGGAATCTTGGAGATGTAAATGGAATCGATCTTTTGCCATAAAATACTCATGGTAAATACGAACCCAAGTGTAAATGATACGATACCCATCGAACCAAAAAAATGCATCGGCTTTTTCGAGAATTTTCCAACGAACATGAGCGTAAGCAAATCGAGAAAGCCGCTGATCAAGCGTGTCCAACCATATTTGCTGGTGCCAAATTTTCGTTCGCGGTGCTCTACTACTTTTTCTGTAATTTTTGAAAATCCTGCCCATTTGGCGATCACGGGAATGTAGCGGTGCATGTCGCCATAGATCGAAATATTTTTAACGACTCGAATATCGTATGCCTTCAATCCACAATTGAAATCGTGGAGTTGAATGCCCGATATTTTGCTAGTGACAGCATTAAAAAATTTAGAGGGAAGTGTTTTTGAAATCGGATCGTGGCGCTTTTTCTTCCAGCCACTTACCAAATGAAATTTTTGTTCTTTGATCAACTTATACAACTCCGGAATTTCATCGGGGCTGTCTTGTAGATCGGCATCCATGGTAATCACTACCTCCCCTTTGGCCGCCTTAAAGCCCGTGTGCAAAGCGGCTGCCTTGCCAAAATTTCGGTTGAATTGAAATCCTTTGAAAGCAGGGTTCTCCTGATTCATTTTTCGGATAGCGTCCCAGGTTCCATCGGTGCTGCCATCGTCAATAAAAATGACTTCATAAGAAAAGCCGTGTGAGTTCATCACACGGCTAATCCACTGACTCAATTCAGGAACCGATTCTTCTTCGTCCTTGGCGGGAATGATTACGGAAATATTCATTAAAACTCTACAGGTTCATTTTTGCGTACAAATAACGCACCGATCAAAGATAGAATAGCATAAAATATGAGGGCGAAACCATAGCCTTTGACAAGGCCAAATGCCGAGAATTGATCAGCCGAACGCTCTTTCGCATCTTCCATTGCCTTATCCATTTGATCTTCTGGCACTCCAAAATTCTCCATCATCTTCTGGGTATTCTCAAGCGCAACTTCTGTTAACTTGGCTGGCAATTCAGAATCGATGACAGTATATAAAATAACTGTAAAAGCCGTGGATACGATGCCCAATACGGCAAAAGTGATAAATGCATGTTGAAAAGCCTTGCCATAAGGTAAGAATCCGCCAATCTGATTTCGATAGTTAATACCGGCATAGATCACTAGTCCGAGGAAAACCAAAAGTAGAACAATCATTTTCCAATCAGCTAAAAGCGTGTAATCCACAATGTAGATCAACAGAGTTAGTACAATGCTGCCTCCTCCAATAATAGCACCCCATTTTGCGGCATGCTGTGCTAATGAAACTTTAGGTGTAGTTGATTCTTCCATATTTTTTTGTTTTAAATTGAATGTTAAGAAAGATGTTGACTTTGTTTATAGTTCATTTTTAGGTTGCCGTCTTAAAATTACAGATATTATTATGCTTAAAAAAAAGCTGATAATAAAGCTCTGCCATAGATAGTGAAATGACATATCATACCCATTAGTAGCAGGAAGTGCCTTTAAATTACTTTCATATACATCTTTTCCAATTTGTTTGATCGCCTCTTCCGGAATCGACTTCATCTGCTCAATGGCAGTTGAGATGTAATTCTGTAAAAATGACGGATTCAGCCATGCATACGCGCCAATCAACCCGCTTGAAATCGTGGCAAATAAAATGGTAAACAGAAAACAAGCAATCATGCCTTGCCAGAAAAACAAAATACCCTCTTGATTATCGCGGATTTCTCGTAATGTGATCACCAAAAAAATACCAAACAAAAACAATCGAAAATCGAAGTAGATCGGAAACAAAAACGGATGCTTGCCCATGAAGTACAGCCCCAACAGCAATACAAATCCCAGCAACCCGGCTATCAATCCATTGCGAACAGAAATACGTACTAGTGGTGACCAATTCTCAGACATCCAACCAATGTTTATTATTATTAAATACGGCTACTGCTCTGCCCTTCAATTCTTTTTCAATCCAGGGAGAATTTTTCGACTTTGACTGATTCGATTTGGCGGTAAAAGTCCACTCTGCATTCGGGTCAAATAAGGTCAAATTTGCTTTGGCTTCTTCTTCAATCTTTGGCACCTCTATATTCAAAATAGCTCGGGGAGCATTCGTTACCTTTTCAATCAACGCCTCGACCTCCACTGATTTGCTGAGTGAAGCCAGTTGAGATGCAAAAGTCTGCAAGTTGATCATACCTACTTCGGCCTGATCAAATTCCAATAGTTTACTTTCATCATCTTGTGGCAAGTGCCCCGAAGTAAGCACATCAATTACTCCTTCCTTCAATCCTTTGATCAACGCATCGTTATCCGATTTTTCCCGTAAAGGCGGACTCAGCTTATAATTCGTATCAAAATCGGTCAATGAACTATCATCCAGTAATGCCTGATAACCCGTTATGTCGCAGGTTACCTGCAATCCTTTTTTCTTGGCCGCACGAATCATTTCTACAGAACGGGCTGTAGAAATATGCGCTATGTGCAAACGTCCTCCGGCATACTCCAGCAACTCCAGATTCTTGCGCACAGCAACTTCCTCCGCAATGCGCGGTATTCCTTTCAAACCCAGTGCTGTGCTGGTAATACCTTCATGCATTTGGCCAAACATACTCAGCCATTTATCTTCCGGATGGTCGATCAAAACACCGTTGAATTTCTGCAAGTATTGCAAGGCCTTCAGAAATAAATCGGTATGCCAGATGGATTTTAACCCATCCGAAAAAGCTACCGCACCGGCTTCATGCAAATCAATCATCTCCGTCAACTCTTCTCCCTTGCAACTTTTGGTTACAGCCGCCATCGGATGCAGTTGCACCAAGCGGGATGCGTTGTTTTGTGTGATATAACTGATTTCGTTTTTCGTTTGAACAGTTGGCTGTGTGTTGGGCAACAGAACAATCTCTGTAAATCCTCCGGCAGCAGCCGTTTTCCCAATGGATATTAAATCTTCTTTGTGCTCCAGACCAGGGTCACCACAATAGACTCCCAAATCCATCCAGCCGGCACTCAACATCATGCCTTCTGCATCAATCACTTTGTCCGCCTGATAATTCTTATCCCCGATTTCAGCAATACGGCCCGAATGAATGAGCACGTTCCTCTTTTTAAGATGATGGGGTGAACCTTTCGAAATGATCTTGGCCGATTGGATCAGGATTTTCATTCACTAATTATTTTAAGAATCGTAACAAAAGTACTTCTGCTAACAAGAAAAACAAGGATAAAAGTAGCGCATATTTCCAAAGTGGCGTGCCCAAATAACGGTTCTTTAACTCCGAGCGAAAATCATCCAATTGCGCATTGTCAAACAAGGTGATCGAACGATGCCCACCCAGACGAGCTTTGGCCTCTTCTGCCTTTAGCGATTCCAAATAGGATTCTGACTTATCTAGGTTATAAGCTATTACCGTAAGTGTATCGGTGCGGAATTGCAATTGGTAAAATCCTTTTTCCAGTTCATACTTAGGAACCTCTAACACCAAGCGATTACTCAATTTCCGCTGAGAAGGTATGACCTCAACTTTTCCGACCATCTTCACCGGCTCTTCGGTTTCAATACTATCGGCAGCAATGGAAATAGTTGGTGCCGACAAACTATAATAGGGCATTTGCTGACTGCGCGTGGCCAAAGCGGCCAACCGATACATCACCGGCACAAACAAGGCGTGTTGGCCAAAATCGGTAAACCTTTTTTCCAACGGGCAAGACAATACATAATAGTTTCCAACCTTGGAAAGAAACGGACGGCCGTCTTTAAACTGTAACATAGCCGATCGGTCGTTGCCCCATTCGAGCATTTTGGTAGCTACTGGCATGGCCATCGTTGGATTTTTATCTTGAAATACATTTTGAAAAAACGGATTCTGAAAATCTGGTGGACTCAGCCAAATCTGATTCTTGTCCTCATTAATGGAAATTGAATTTCCCAGAAATGACCGATAGCTCGAGATATCCAAACGTGAACCGGGCACCACAACAATGGATGTACCCTGTTTCAGATTGGAGAGTGCGGCCTGCAATGTCGGATCTATTTTGTCCAACTGATTAA
>JAJTHV010000128.1 GCA_021300095.1 Flammeovirgaceae bacterium
ATCTCAAAAAGATAGCAGAGAGCATTGGCTACAATCTGGGTGCCATTGAAACACATGCTCGCACGGAGCGCTTGTTACAAGAATCGCAGACGATGGCGCAAGAAGTGAAGTCGCAAGAGGAAGAGTTGCGCCAAAACATGGAAGAGTTAAATGCCACGCAAGAGGTAATGATGCGGGAGAAAAAACAATTGGAAACACTCTCGCTGGTGGCAGACCACACGAATAATTCTGTTTTGATTGCAGATGCAGGTGGGCGAATCGTTTACACCAATGCCGGATTCACCAAATTATCCGGTTATGAATTTGATGAAGTAGTAGGAAAGAAGCCGGGCTCGTTTCTTCAAGGGCGATTGACCGATCGCGAAACAGTCGCTAAAATATCCGCTAAGTTACGGCAAGGCGAGCCTATCTATGAAGAAATACTAAACTATTCCAAAAGCGGAAAGATTTATTGGATTTCTTTGGTGATCAACCCAATTAAGGATGAACATGGAGTGGTACAAAAATTTGTCTCCATACAAGCAGAAATTACCGGCACAAAAAAGATAGCACTGGATAACCTATCCAAGCTTCAATCCATTTCAAGAACCAATGCAGTGATTGAATTTAACATGGATGGAAAAATCTTGGAGGCGAATGATTTGTTTTACAAAGTAACCGGATTTCAAAGTGAACAAATCGTAGACAAAAACTACGAGGTGCTCATCCCCGAAGAAGATAAGACCAAGCCGCAGCACACCATCATGTGGCAAAACATTTTGTTGGGCCAGGCCTTTACGGGCGAGTTTAGATACATCGATGCGGCCAACAAAGTACAATGGCTGTCGGGCACGTACAACCCCGTCTTCGATGTAACCGGAAAAGCAGAGAAGATTTTAATGCTCGCACAGTTTGTAACACAAGACAAAGAGAAAATGCAGGACATGCAGGAAACCATCACCGCCTTGAAAACCGGTTTCCCAATGGCAGAGCTAACCGCAGACATGACTTTCAAGTCAGCCAATGATCTGTTCTTAGCAGAATTAGGCATCAAGCGTCTGGAGCTGAAGAAAGTTCAACCAAAAGAAGTATTGTCAGCCGACTCATTCAAACAAATAGCACAACACCAATGCAGTAGCGTGGAGCAGCCCGATCACTTCGATCTCGATCTGCAAAATAAAAGTGGAGAGACGAAACGTTTCAGCGCAACGATTATTAAGGTAAACGGAAACACCGATCGCCAGCGCAGAAGTCTGTTAATACTAAAAAATAACTTGTCGTAGATGGAGCCAGAACAACCCGTAGAATCGATTTCAATTTCAGATGAAGAGTTGAAGTCGTTAACAGACGCCATCCATCAGCGACATGGTATTGATTTCAGTTGCTACGAGCCCAAGTCACTCAAGCGAAGAGTGATTCGGTCACTCCATATTTTCAAACTCAATGCAGTACACGAATTGTGGATTAAGATATTAAAGGATCGCTCGTTCATCTATCCGTTCATGGATGAGATCAGCGTAGGCCTCACCGCTATGTTTCGCGATCCTGTTTTGTGGAAGAAAATGCGTCAACTGTTGAATGACAATTTTGCTACTAAAAACAACTTGTCCATTTGGCATGCAGGCTGCTCTTCTGGAGAAGAAGTGTATACCATGGGAATTGTTTTGCGTGAATCAAACTTTAAGAAACCGGTAGAAGCCCGCGCCACCGATATCAGCAACCAAGCCATGAACATTGCCAGAAGTGGAGAATATCACGCGTTGAAGATGATCGAGTACGACAAAAATTACCAGGCATTTAATCCATTGTCAACTTTAAAAAAGTATTACACTGTTAAAGATGATACAGCCGTTTTTGACACCACACTCATCCAACACGTCAACTTCGAATATCACAACCTGATCACCGACCCGTTTGCGAAGAAATACGATGTTATTTTGTGCCGCAACGTAATGATCTATTTTGATAACAATGCCAAGCTGAAACTTTTTGAAAAGTTTCATGAATCTTTAAACCCCGGTGGTTTATTTATTATCGGCTTTTACGATGCAGTACTTCCTTTAGTCGATGCCTCGAAATTCAAAGTACTGGACATGGACGCGAAGATATTCCAGAAAATATAAAGAAGTATTGCCTGCAGGGTAAGAGAAAAAGTTAAACAGGAAGCGCATTGGAGATAACTGATCTTGAAATCAGTGAGATGGCCGCATGATTTCATATCTAAGAAGTGAATGAAGCAGTTGTTGAAATAGCTCATCTTGTAATAGGCTGAATCTAACGTGTAAAGCCACCATATTATCTAAAAAAAAGGAATACGCCAGAAAGTTATTCGATGTTTGTATGATTCGAATCTACTGCTAGTTAATAGACTATACAAATGAGACTGATCCTATTCAATTTCTGGAACAGACTACTGCGCATTGGTCACGATGATGCGTTGAATCAAAAACAACTGATACGGTTGCATACCTTAAATGCGTTTGCATTTGCTTCCATTTTGTTTGTACTAGTTTTTTCTGCTGTTTTTGTGTCGGTAGGGTCTTACAGTGCTTTAGAATCACTTCCTATTGCGCTTGTTATGCTAATTGTTTTGTGGCTCAATTCAAAAAAGAGATTTGAGGCAGCAAAGGC
>JAJTHV010000127.1 GCA_021300095.1 Flammeovirgaceae bacterium
AATTTAAGTGATGCTGAGTATACTGAGTTTATATCTTGGATGAAAGGAAAGGCGTACAACTATGAAACCGAAATGGAAGATAACCTGAAGAAGTTGACCGAAGTGGCGCATCAGGAAAAGTATTATAATGACCTTAAAAATTCCATCGACCAACTTCAGCATCAAATCAAGGAAAGCAAAAAGAACGACCTCATCATTTATAAAGAGCAAATCAAAACACTATTGGAAGAAGAAATTGTTGCCCGCTATTATTTAGAAAAAGGAGCGGTTGAATCGCGTTTCAAAAATGATGTGGAGATCAAAAAATCAATCGACTTACTACACAATCTCGCTGAATACAAAAAGATCTTAAACATCCAATAAGGGGTCATGCGATTGAAAGTGTATAAATCGCTGGCCATTACACTGGGAAGTTTTCTTTTACTATTACTCATCATGGATTCGTGTATGCAGTTTCGCATGAGCAAAAAAGAAATCGATACATTTTTTCAAACGAAAGAGAAAAAAGGCACGATCCATCAATACACACAAGCGCATCAAACTATCAATTATCTTCAAGTAGGTGATGCTCAATTACCATTAGTCGTATTTGTTCACGGTTCTCCCGGTTCGCTGAGCGCCTTTATTGATTTTATGGGCGACACAGTCTTGCTCAAAAAAGCACAACTTATTTCAGTCGATCGGCCAGGCTTTGGCAACTCTAACTTTGGGCGAGCAGAAAAGTCAGTAAAAAATCAAGCAGCCTTTTTGTTGCCCATCCTTGAAAAACATAAAAATAACCGACCGATTATTTTGGTCGGGCATTCGATGGGTGGCCCTGTCATTTCACGCATGGCTATGGATTATCCGGATTTAATAGATGGAATTGTGATCGTTGCCGGGTCAATCGACCCGGATTTAGAACCTAATGAAACCTGGTTTCGTGCACCATTGGCCACTCCCTTTTTAAGATGGATTCTCCCGCGCTCGTTTCGTGCTTCCAATGACGAAATCTATCACCTGAAGCCGGAGTTGCAAGACATGCTTTCCTTATGGCCACAAATCAAAGCGAGAACCATTGTCATTCAAGGAAAGAAAGATTTGCTGGTCGATCCCGGTAATGCCGATTTCGCCAAGAAAATGATGACTAATGCAAAGGTTGATTTGGTGGTGGTAGATGATATGAATCATTTTGTGCCGTGGTCACATCCACAATTGATTCGCCAAGCTGTTTTACAATTGATTGACGAACTGCCAGCTAAAAAGTAATGCACAAAAAAAGAGGCTTCCGTTTCCGAAAGCCCCTGATTGTTCACAGTAAGTAATTATCTCAAAAACAACAGTTCTCTGTATTTCACCAAAGGCCAGTCTTCGTCATCCACCAGCAATTCGAGTTTATCAACTGAATCTCTGATTTTGTCGAAGTACTTTTCTTTAATATCATCGCAATAAGCAATGGCACGCTTGTGTGTGTCTGTCAGTTTGTTGATTCGCTTGCGCTCTTCAACCATTTGACGCACGCCATTTTTAATCACTTCTATATGCTCAGAAATTTCTTTGATGGTCTGCACCACCGCAGCATTGTCTACACCTAATCCTTTCAACCCATTGGCGTTGGTGATCAATTTGTTTTGATACGCAATGGCCGTAGGAATGATATGGTTCATAGCTAAGTCACCAATCACGCGTGCTTCAATCTGCACTTTCTTGATGTAGCTTTCCAACTTGATTTCGTTACGAGCTTCCACTTCTTTGTGGCTCAGTACTCCAAATTTCTCAAAAAGCTCCAAAGAGTTCTTTGACAAATACGCATCAATTGCGCGTGGCATGTTTTTGATGTTGTTCAATCCTCTCTTCTCAGCTTCTACTACCCATTCATCAGAGTAACCATCGCCTTCAAAGCGAATCGCTTTTGATTCTTTGATATATTGACGCAACACGTTCACAATCGCGAGGCGTTTTTCTTCGCCATTCTCAATTGCTTTTGAAACTACTTCATAGAATTTAGTCAACTGGTCAGCAACGATCAGGTTCAACGCTGTCATTGGTGTACCGCAGTTGTCACTGCTACCTACTGCACGGAACTCAAATTTGTTTCCGGTGAAGGCAAAAGGTGAAGTACGGTTACGGTCGGTAGCATCCAAAATGATTTCAGGAATCTGGTCGATACCTAATTTCATGTACATGTTATCGCCTTTCTCGATTTTAACATTTCCTTTCTTCTCCAACTCATCCAACACGGCTGTCATTTGTGCGCCAATGAAAACCGACATGATGGCCGGAGGAGCTTCGTTCGCGCCTAAGCGGAAATCGTTCGCTGCCGTTGCAATACTTGCTCTCAACAAATCAGCATGGGCATGTACTGCCTTGATCGTTGTGATGAAGAAAGTGAGGAACAACAAATTGTCTTTTGCTGAGCTGGTTGGTGCATATAAGTTAACACCCGTGTCCGTAATCAACGACCAGTTGTTGTGCTTACCGCTTCCGTTCAAACCGGCAAATGGTTTTTCGTGGAATAAGATTTTCAAACCGTGCTTATCGCCTACGCGGCTGATCACGTCCATCATCAATTGATTGTGATCGTTGGCCACGTTTACTTCTTCAAACAAAGGAGCTACTTCAAACTGGCTTGGAGCTACCTCGTTGTGACGGGTGCGAACCGGAATACCCAACTTCCAGCACTCAATTTCAAAATCGCGCATGAAGTCATACACTCGTGAAGGAATGGTACCGAAATAATGGTCTTCCAATTGCTGACCACGAGCGGGTGAGTGACCAAACACGGTGCGGCCTGCCATTACTAAGTCAGGGCGCGCGCTGGCCAATGCTTTATCTACTGCAAAATATTCTTGCTCAGAACCAAGAGATGCTACTACGTGGTTGATGTCCTTGTCAAAAAGTTGGCAAACCTGTGTGGCGGCTTGATCAACTGCTTTTAAAGCTTTTAACAAAGGAGATTTTGTATCCAACGTCTCGCCTGTGTAAGAGACGAAAATGGTCGGGATGCTCAACGTTTTTCCATATAAAAACATAGGCGAAGTTGGATCCCATGCAGTATAACCACGTGCTTCAAAAGTACTACGAATACCTCCACTTGGGAAAGAAGAAGCATCGGGCTCTTGTTGAACTAATTCACTGCCTTTAAATCGTTCGATCCCGGCAAGGGCATCGAAAAATGAATCATGCTTTTCGGCTGTTCCACCCGTCATTGGTTGGAACCAGTGTGTAAAGTGGGTAGCGCCTTTTGCAATAGCCCATGATTTTGCTGCAGAAGCAACCGCATCGGCTGTGGCTTCATCAATTTTTTCATGGTTTTTGATGGCGTGACTTACTTTTTTGAACACCGCAGGAGCCAGGGTAGCTCTCATTTGCTCCATCCCGAATACATTCTCTCCAAAAAACTGAGAAATATTGGGGCTAACTGGATCAACATGGATTTTAACCCGGTCATTTAGCTTTTTTAAGGCTTCGAATCGTAATTGTGACATAGTGGTTGTTTTTTTAATCAGTACGGTTCAAAAATAGACGATTTTTGTAAATAAAAGCCCCAAAAAGAACCCATTTTTACAAAAAATAATTACTGAAATATAACAGTAGGGTAATTTTCAAATTGCATTCGTTGATTTTAGCTCATTTCAATCGTGTGTATATTGTCGCCTTAATAAAATCAAGAAAATGCAACAGCCGCCTAAGTTGATCTTTTATTCCCTCCTCATTATCTTTTTATTGATTGCCATGGCAGTGGTCTGGCAGTTGCCGCAACTGGATTTTATTGTGGCATTGCAAAAATCAGGTAATGAAACGCAAGTGAAGTTTCTTCAGATAGTCTCCGATTCGATTACGATCATCAGTTTGGGAATCCCTTTTTTGATTGCCCTGCGTGGTGAATTCAAAACAGAAAAGATAAAAACTCGGCTTGCCTTTTTATATGTAGGATTGACTGCCGGTGTAGCCGGAATTTTTTCACACGTGATCAAAAAGCTGGTTTCTGAGCCACGACCGTATGAAGTAGATGCGCGCATTGCGCAGTGGAGTGTAGGTGGTGGTTTTTCTTTTCCATCGGGGCATACTACGGAAGCATTTGCTACTGCCACTGCGATGGTATTATTGTATCGTTCGTGGAAAGTGGCTTTGCCTGCCTATAGTTGGGCATTATTAATTGGCTATTCGCGAATGCACTTGGGAGTTCACTACCCGTTTGATGTGCTGGCCGGAATGATCATAGGTATCAGCTGTGCCTATTTTCTGTCACAGGTATTCATTCGCAAAACCAGTTTAGGGCAATTGAATTAGGAATTGGATTGGGCTTTGATTTTTTCAAACGTTGAATCGTAGTCGGTGCGAATGGTTCCCATCCACCGATCCCACCACAAAAAGTACAACCCATAATTTCCACGAAAGAATTGATGGTGTTGGTTGTGGTTGACCGATGTGTTAATCCATTTGCCAATATTAGATTTCGAAAATCCTTTCGGGTAAAGTTCGTAGCCTAAATGTCCATACACATTGTAAACCATCATGATCAGTAAAAAAAAACTGACAGCCATCGGATGAGCCGGCATGACAAACACAATCAGCACCACAATACCCGCTTCTACTACAGCTTCCAACGGATGAAATGCATACGCGGCCCAGGGCGAAGGATTGGTAGATAAATGATGCACTTTATGAAGCCATTTGTAAACACTTGGGTGGTGCATAGCCCTGTGCGTCCAATAAAAGTAGGTGTCATGTAACAATAACATCAATCCGACACTGGCTATAAAATATCCAACTCCATAGTCGGATATGTTTCGATAAGCCAGTGTGTGTGATCGCAACGGAGAGAAGAAAACCACATAGCCGATGGCTGTAAAAATGAGAATGGTGAGCAATGAGTAACCTACTTCACGCTGGTAATCGATCGATTGCGGAAAGCGCGATTGTATTTTTTGAAAGGTCCAAGCTCGTTTCTTCCAAACATAATAGATGAAGAAAAAGATGCCTGCTACCACCGCATACCGTGTCAAAATGAGTAGAAGAATTAAATCCCATCCGAAAAAACTTGGGTATTCGCCCATATAAAAAAGAAATAGCGTTTAAACTAAAAACACTCTAATGACGTCTAATGGTGAAAGTTAAGCATTATGAGCGACTTCATTTGGAATCAAGCAATCGTGAAAAACGAACCTCAGCCGGGCTACTATCAACGAAACTTTTCATTGGCCATATTGAACTGGGAGATCAATCGCCAGGAAGAAAGATTGGGTTCTTCGAAAAACAAAAGGCAAAAAAAATAGCCCTGATTTCTCAGTGCTATTTTTTAGGCTCATTCTTTTAACTCGATTTCTTCACCGAACCTCCACTGCTCGAACCTGTATTGGTACGGGTTGGGTTTCCCCGATATCGGATGCTGCCCGCGCTGCTTGCGTCTGCATCTAATTCCTTCGACACAGATACTTTTGCACTACCTGCACTGCTCGCACGCGCTGTTACATTCTGCGACACCAGATTATACGCATCCACATCGCCTGCGCTGCTTACTTCAACAGAAAGGTCATTGGCTTTCCCTTCCAGATCAATATTAGCTGCGCTGGAAGCATCTACATCAACCCGATCTGCGTCTATGGATATTTCGATGGAAGCTGCACTGGAAGCACTGATGTCCAGTGAGGAAGCTTTGATGGTACCTTCTGAAAAAATGTTGGATGCAGAGCTGGCTGAAATTTTTTCCAACGTGACATACGTTACATACACTTTTACATTCACTTTACGATAGCTATTCTTTTCTAAGTGGATGCGCAGTGTGTTGCCGGATACTTCTGTAAGCACTTCGGACAAGCGGATATTCACCGTCTCTACTCGCACTTCTTCTTTATCACCTTTTTTAAGGTAAACATCGATGGCTTGTGAAGATTTGATTCCCCGGAAGGATCCTACTTTTCGTAGCTCAGACTCCTGCCCGAACAACAATCCCACGGAAGTGGAAAACAATAGCGCTAATAATATCTTTTTCATACTCTTAATACTTTAATCGATAAATCAAATACCTGAAATCTGGTATAATGACTGCGGAGTTACACTGAGGTTGCATGTGAAGCGAAAGTAAAGTCTAATAATTTTAAGTTGAGTGTAATAATTAATTGAATTTTGTCTAACTTTCGATATTAGCATGTAGTAATTTTGAGCAAATATTTAATTTTATGATTAAAGATCAACTAAATGTTCTTATAAATTTGGCTGCCAGCGACAATACTGTTGCTGAGAAAGAGTCAAAGGTTATTCACATGATCGCTAAAGCAAACGGCATCCCCAAAGAAGAAGTAGACGCAATGTTAAAAAAGCCTACCCCCATCGGCTCTTTGGATACCCTTACTGAAGATCAAAAATTTGAAAACCTCTATCACCTCATTCAATTGATGAAAAGTGATGGCCAGGTGTTTAAAAGTGAGATTCATTTTTGTGAACAAGTAGCTGAAAAGCTCGGTTACAAAAAAGGTGTTGTGGCTGAGTTATCCTCACGCATTTACAGCGATCCTTCTATTACGGCCGACCGTAAATTATTAATGGATCGTGCGCACAAGTTTTTCAAATACTCTTAAGTCAGAGAACCTTACTTGAGAAGGTAGGGATTGTGCTTTCGCACGATCCCTATTTTTTTACCTCATATAAGACCTTTCCTCCAAAAATAGTCATCTCTACTTTAGTGGATAATATCTGATTATCTGGCACAGTCATAATATCTTGTGAGAGGATGGTGAAGTCGGCCAGTTTACCTGTTTCAATCGACCCAATCATTTTTTCCTGAAAAGCCCCGTATGCGGCATCGAGGGTATACGACTTCAATGCCTGCTCGCGCGTCATCTTCTCGGCAGGCTCGTAGCCACCTTCCGGCTCGCCCTTTAATGTTTGTCGCGTAACAGAAGCAAAGAAACTGGCAATAGGATTGATTGGCTCTACGGGCACATCGGTGCCGTTCACCACTTTCGCTCCGCTTTTGAGAAGTGATTGCCACATGTAAGCGCCTTCTTTGATTCGCTTTTCGCCCAGTCGCTCGATGGCCCATGGCCGATCAGATGAAAGGTGAATGGCTTGCATGGCCGGAATAACACCCAATTGACCAAAACGAGGAATGTCGCTCGGTGCCAAATGCTGCGCATGTTCAATTCGGAAGCGAACGTCTTTGGCTTTTTCCGGATTGCCTTTAAAGGCTGCTTCATAACGATCTAAAATTTCGCGATTGGCGCGGTCGCCAATGGCATGCGAACAAATCTGAAATCCATATTTTAATCCTTCGATCGAAATCTTAGCGACTGTATCCATTGACAATGTAGCCATACCACTGAAGTCGGTGCGATCGGTATAGGGCTCTAGCAACCACGCTCCGCGTGAACCCAATGCACCATCACAATTTAATTTTACTGACCGGATGGTGAGCAAACCAGTGGAGTCAATCACCGGACCCATTCGGAAATATTCATAAACTAAAGAAGGGTCAAACCCGGTGAGCATGACGTATAAGCGAGTTTGTAATTTTCCTTCCTGCTTAAATTTCTTGAACAACTCAATGCTGTTGCGGGTCGCACCTGCATCGTGAAAACTGGTGATGCCATTTTTTAAGCTTGCCTGAATGGCCAGTTCCAAGGCTTTTGCATTTGTTTCTTCTGTTTCTTTGGGAATGTAGTTGGATATCAGCGATTGCGCACGTTCATTAAAAATTCCAGTGGGGTTGCCCAAATCGTCTTTGATGATTTCACCTCCTTCATTCATGTCTTTCGCTAGTTTTTCCACCGAAAGTTGATTGACTCCGGCCATTTGCATG
>JAJTHV010000161.1 GCA_021300095.1 Flammeovirgaceae bacterium
ATTCAAAAATACTTCCCACGATTTGGATTTGCTCTTCGCGGCTCCGTTTTGATAATGATGGCAAACGGCCACAGCCAATGCATCGGTAGCATCGAGTAGCTTTGGCAATTCTTTGATCGCAAAGAGTTGCATCAACATTCGCGCTACCTGTTCTTTGCTGGCATTACCATTTCCGGTTACTGATTGTTTCACCTTTTTCGGAGCATATTCGGTAATGGGCACTTCACGGTATAGGGCCGCTGCCATGGCGACTCCTTGGGCGCGTCCTAATTTCAACATCGACTGAATATTCTTGCCGAAGAAAGGCGCTTCGAGCGCTACCTCATCCGGATGGTATTCATCAACGATTGCCAACACCCGCTCAAATATTTTTTTCAACTTCAACTCGTGGGCGCCATACTTGCCCATGTTGATCACGCCAAACTGTAAAGGTGTCAAATTGCTTCCCTTGGTGTGAAGCAGCCCATACCCCATAATGTTCGTGCCGGGATCCAGGCCTAAAATTATCTTTTCTTTGACTACTTTTTTCTCCATTTTGCCTCGCAAGTTAACGTACATTGCGCGAATGACCATCTACTTTTTTGTCGTTTTTGGTGTTTATTTTTCCATTGTCATTGCGTTATGGGTGGGCTGGCAGTTGACGTTCGAAAAATCAGATACAAAAAAAACAAAATCAACTCCCACGGTCTCTGTGGTGATTCCATATAGGAACGAACAATCCAATCTACAATCATTGGTAGAATCAATATTGGCTCAAGATTACCCGAAGGATCGATTAGAGATTATTTTGGTGGACGATCATTCCACCGACTCTTCCGCATCCATCATGGACGAATTTGTCGCGCGGTTTCCACACATAAAAAAACTGAAACTGGCGGAAGGTGCCACCGGAAAAAAGAGAGCGCTGGCACTTGGCATTCAATCCGCCTCGCACGACCTAATTGTAACCACGGATGCGGATTGCACTCACTCCACCGAATGGATTTCGTCCATCGCCTCATGTTTTAATTCGGATCAGACTGTCATGGCGATTGGTGGTGTTCGGATAAATTCAAATTCCGGACTATTTCCCAAAGTTCAAGCCTTGGAATTTACCAGCCTCATTGGCACAACCGTCTCTACCTTGTTTTATCAACAACCTACCATGTGCAATGGTGCCAATCTTGCTTTCCGAAAGAAAGCTTTTCTGGATGTGGGTGGCTACGATGGTAATTATGAAATCGCATCGGGCGATGATGAATTTTTGATGCGCAAGATGCACGCCCGCTTCCAAGGGGGAATAGTTTTCATGTCAGAACAAACATCCGTGGTTACAACGCAACCAAGCGCAACTTTAAGTTCTTTTATCCAACAGCGCATTCGGTGGGCCGGCAAGTGGAAGTATAATTCATCGCTAGGGGCAAGGCTGTTAGCTGTTTTTGTTTTGTTGTTTCAACTTACCTATGTTTTGCTTCCCATTGCAGGTTGGTGCCATTGGGTAATGCCCGAGCGAGTCTATTTTCTGATAGTTGTCAAGTTTGCTTTAGAATTTATGCTCTTATACCCAGTTACGTTCTTTTTGCAAATCCGCTGGCGATGGATTCCCTTTCTGATTCTTCAATTGGTTTATCCATTCTATGTCATTGGGGTTGGTTTACTGGCTCAACGTCAGGTGGTTAGCTGGAAGGAACGCGTGATTTAACTCATTCATCAAAGGTTTGATCAGATTTGCTATTTTTACACTTTACCATGTATGTCTGAGCAAGCCTTACGGAAATTAATTGAAAAGAAAGAACTGGAACTCAATGCATTGTTGGAGATCACACAATCCATCAATAGCAACGTGCCGGAGGAGTCGCTCTATAAGATTTTTAATTTCACCCTGCGCTCCAACCTTGACATCAAAAAACTAGCGCTGTTTGTTTACGATGAGATCTGGAATTGCAAAGTAAACTTTGGCACGACAAAGAATTTCATGAAATGCAAACTGGACGATCGGTTCAAGTTAATCAAGCGCATTCACCAGCTTTCTGAATTTGAAGAATGTGATTTTCATGAATTTGATTTGGTGATTCCCGTTTCGCATAAAGGCGATACACTTGCCTTGGTTTTTGTGGGCGGACTGAGCAACGACCATTTGAATCATGAACATGATGAAGGTCTTAAGTTTATTCAGGCCCTTAGCAACATTATTACCGTTGCCATCGAAAATAAAAAATTAGCACGCAAACAACTACAGCAAGAAGCCTTCCGCAAGGAATTGGAAATCGCCAGCGATGTGCAGCAGTTTTTGTTCCCCAAAAAATTGCCCAACTCCGAACATCTCAAAATCGAAGCAAGTTATTTGCCACACGATATCATTGGAGGTGACTACTACGACTATATTCCCATCAACAAAAATCAGTTTTTGATTTGCGTGGCCGATGTGAGTGGGAAGGGAATTCCCGCAGCGCTTATGATGTCAAACTTTCAGGCATCCTTGCACACCCTGTTGCGGCAAACGCCTAATTTAACCGAGATTGTTGAGGCTCTTAATTTTCAGGTATTGGATAACACAAAGGGCGAGAAGTTCATCACTTTCTTTGGGGCGATTTATGACATTAACTTGCGCACCATGGTGTATGTTAATGCCGGTCACAATCCTCCCTTGCTCTACGATCGCAAACACGGGTTGCGCATGCTCGAGGATGGTTCCACCGTTTTAGGTGCCATGCACCCTCTGCCTTTTATCAACGAGGGGTTCATCACCGACCTGGAAGAGTTTACGTTGCTGGCGTACACAGATGGACTCACCGAAACAGCCAACGAGCAAGAAGAAGAGTTTGGCCCACAGGCCCTGGCGGAATACTTTGAACAGAATCACGCCAAAGATTTAAGTACTATTCATCAGGACATCATTGTGCGATTGGATGGATTCAAAGGTAAGAATGGCTACCGCGATGATATTACTTTGTTAACCTGTCGTGTAGAGTAACAGAAAATCATAAATCAGCATTCTGAATTTGTTTCGCACCCCATTCATATTGCCGTGGTTGTTTCCAAAGCTAACCTGGCGGATTGCTACGCAGCAAAAAGAGTTATACCTCACGTTTGATGATGGCCCCATTCCCGGCCCGACTGAGTTTGTTGTAAACACACTTGCGCAGTATCAGGCGAAAGCCACTTTTTTTTGCATTGGCGATAACATCCGCAAACATCCGGACGTGTTTCAGCAGGTGTTGGAAGCAGGTCATGGAGTCGGCAATCATACCTTTCATCACTTACGTGGATGGGGTACATCTACCGAAAAATATGTGGACAATGTGAAACAGTGTGCTGTTGAAATAGCCAAATACATACCTGCTCACCAGTCGCTCTTTCGGCCACCGTATGGACGAATTCGCGGAAAGCAAATTCAACATTTGAAGGACGACTACCGGATTATCATGTGGGATGTGCTCACCTCTGATTATTCGGCATCACTTGCCCCGGAAGACTGCCTGAAAGGATCGATTCGTGCTAGCCGGCCGGGCTCGATTGTGGTGTTTCATGATAGTTTGAAGGCAGAGCGAAACATGACATTCGCATTACCACGCTACCTCGATCATTTTTCAAAACTAGGATACCAGTTCAGAGCACTTCCGGTTGATTTAATACAAGGTACGAGTCGCTAAAGTATCCATAGTCGACAATTACTTCCGATCTTTGCCTGTGTGGAACATAAGCAGATTCATGTATTAGTTACCCCGCTGGATTGGGGTCTTGGCCATGCCACGCGCTGTATCCCAATCATTCGGGCTCTGCTTGAGCGCGGTTGCAGGGTTTCCATTGCATCGTCCGGGCAGCCGCTTCAGCTATTGAAAGAAGAATTTCCGAAACTTATCTTTTTTGAGTTGGCCTCGTATCAGCCAAGGTATGTGGCTACAGGGTCACTTATTCGCAGCTTGCTGGCGCAGATTCCCAAATTCATCAATGCCATTTGGAATGAAAAAAGGCAGGTAAAAAACTTGATCCGCGAATACAAAATCAATGCGATCATCTCCGACAATCGGTATGGATGTTATAATCCGTCTGTCAAAAGCATTTTTGTCACACATCAGCTGTCCATTTTGTTAAGTTCTCGTTTTGGGTGGTTGGCCGGTATTGCCAATCAAATGAATCAATGGATGATCAGTCGGTTTGATCAATGCTGGATACCCGATTTACCCGATCACATGCTTTCAGGCGATTTGAGTAAACCTCTAAACGAAAAATGCCGAATGGTGGGCGTTTTATCTCGCTTCGAAAAAAAAGAAGTCCAGGAGAAGGAGAAGAAAAAATGGAAGGTGTTGGCAGTCGTTTCCGGTCCGGAACCGCAAAGAAGTTTGTTCGAAACGATTTTACGAGAACAGTTGATTCCATTAAATGAACCTTCATTGCTGGTGAAAGGCCTGCCGGGCGATTCTTCTATCTCCCCAACATCTGACAACCTGCACGAAGTGAATTATTTAAATGCTAGTCGCTTACAAGCTGCGCTGCTGTCAGCCGAATTTGTAGTATGCCGGTCAGGATATAGTTCCGTGATGGATCTGGCTATGGTAGGCCAGCAAAATTGTATCATGGTACCTACACCCGGCCAGCCCGAGCAAGAATATTTGGCCGACAAATTGAATGCGGAGCGGATTGTTTTTTCGGTGGCACAAAATGATTTCAATTTGAACATGGCTATGCAATCTGTGATTTCCCGTAAGGGTTTTACCTTGCCGGCTTCGCAGCCCCTTCTTCAGGTGGCGGTTGATGATTTACTAAACGCAATTCATCATGGGTAAATTTTTGAAAAGCCTTCAAGCCGCTTGGAGCGGTATCAAATACGCTATTCATTCGCAACGCAACATCCGCATTCAACTGTTTGTAGGTGTAGTGGTGATTATCGGAGCTTCCATCTTCCGCGTAAGCGTAATAGAATGGTGTATACTTTTGTTTTGTATAGCGTTGGTGATGGGTTTAGAACTGATTAATACCTCCATTGAAGAGTTAGTCAATCTGGTTCATCCGGAATGGAGCGAAAAAGCCGGTCGCATCAAAGATATTGCTGCTGGTGCCGTCACGGTAGCTTCTCTCTTTTCAGTAGTTATCGGCCTTCTTATTTTTGCACATTATTTATTCCCTTAATATGAACCATTGGATTGACACGCACGCTCATATATATAATGACGAATTTAAAGCCGATCGTGAAGATACCATTTGGCGCGCGCGTGAGGCAGGACTTTCCTCCATCTACATGCCGAATGTAGATCATGCTTCGATTGATGGCATGCTGGAGATGGAAGCCCGATATCCGGATTTTTGTATTCCAATGATGGGTTTGCATCCGTGTTCAGTCAAAAAAGATTTTGAAAAGGAATTGTATCAGGTAGAGGCTTGGCTTGCCAAACGAAAGTTCGCAGCTGTGGGTGAAATAGGAACCGATTTATATTGGGATAAAACCTTTTGGGAACAACAGAAAGAAGCCTTTCACATTCAAGTGCGGTGGGCGATTCAGTATAATTTGCCAATTGTTTTGCACAGCCGCGAATCCATCGATGAAACGATCGAATTGCTGCAAATGCATAGCAGCGACAAACTGCGGGGAGTGTTTCATTGTTTTTCGGGCTCGGTAGAACAGGCAAAGAAGATTACCGCAATGGGTTTTTATTTGGGGCTTGGTGGCGTGTCGACATTTAAGAAAAGCGGTATGGATGAAGTGATTCCCACGATTGAGTTAGAGAATATTGTATTAGAAACCGATTGCCCGTATCTGGCACCGGTGCCGCATCGCGGTAAGCGAAATGAGCCGGCCTACATTCCGTTGATCGCTCAAAAGATTGTTGAGTTAAAAAAAATAACTTTACAGGAACTAGCCCACATTACTACTGCCAACGCCAACCGATTGTTTAGCACACCCACCGCATGAACTACAGGAAAATCAAAATCAACACCGCATCGCCCGATCAGGCAAAATCCAAAGTGATGATCATTTATACCGGAGGTACGTTTGGAATGGCCTACGATGCGCATGGTGTTTTGATTCCGTTTGATTTCACCCTGATTTTGCATCATTTACCGACCCTGCGTAGTCTCTTACTTGATTTAACAGTGGTTTCATTCGATCACCCCATCGATTCATCGAACATGGGACCGGAACATTGGAAAACCATCGGGCAGATCATTTTTGATCATTACGAGCAGCAAGATGGTTTTGTGGTGTTGCACGGTACCGATACCATGTCATTCACTGCATCTGCTCTCAGCTTTATGCTGCAAGGCTTGGCCAAACCCGTGGTGCTAACCGGTGCGCAATTGCCAATTAGTGAACCCCGATCGGATGCGCGGGAAAATCTGATTACCTCTTTAGAGATTGCATCGGCTAAAAAAGACGGAAGGGCAGTGGTGCCGGAGGTTTGCCTTTATTTTGATGATGCGCTGTTGCGTGGCAACCGATCTAAAAAAGTGGAAAGTATGCACTTTGATGCGTTTGAGTCGGGTAATTATCCGCCATTGGCGAAAGCGGGAGTGGCTATCGACTATAATTTGCAGGTGATACACAAAGCGAATCCCGAAAAGGATTTCAAGTTGAGGAATCGATTTGATACTCATATTTCCATTCTCAAGTTGTTTCCGGGAATTTCCGAGGCTACTGTGCAAGCCATTTTGCAAACACCCGGGCTAAAGGCTTTGATTATCGAAACATTTGGGGCAGGTAATGCGCCATCAGCCGCTTGGTTGATTCATGCATTGGAGGCCGCCATTCAGAAAGGCATTATTATCTTAAATGTATCGCAATGCCCCGGAGGCATGGTAGATCAGGGCAGATACGAAACCAGTCATCATTTGAAAGAGATTGGGGTGCTGAGCGGTAAGGATATGACCACCGAAGCAGCCGTGCCGAAGCTCATGATCTTGTTAGGCGAACATGGTATCGAAAAGACCAAAGAATTACTTTCAGTTCCTTTGGCAGGCGAAATAACTGGTAGTTTCATTTAATTCGTTCATGGCATTTGCATTCAGCATGATTAATGCATTTCTTTGCGACCCTTTTTTAGCTGTCCAAGTGGCTAAAGGAGCCTCCTGATAACGATTGGGAGTATGTGGATACCCACACAAGATCATCAGATTATTAAAGCGTAGTAAAAATTGTATTAGGAGAGGTGTCAGAGTGGCCGATCGAGCACGCTTGGAAAGCGTGTTTACCGCAAGGTAACGAGGGTTCGAATCCCTCCCTCTCCGCATTCATCCTCCGTAGCTTCAGCGAAGGAGGATTTCCGAGTAGCTTCAGCGAAGGAGGATTTCCGAGTAGCTTCAGCGAAGGAGGATTTCCGAGTAG